>NZ_JBTZSY010000013.1:0-63481 GCF_054815885.1 Anoxybacillus sp. TBDG-1 | reverse complement strand
GTCTTCTTTTTTGTTTGGTTGTAAATTTATGTTAGCGAATTTGCTCATCTACAGTAGACAATTTGTTTTACTTGTCACAAGTTTTTTAATCGTATTTTTGATTGGTGCCGTGTCGTTGTTCGTTTATCAGTCGTCGTTAACGACATCGTTCGAACAAAAAAAAGAGCAAATTGAGACAAAGGTGAAATATGCCCAAGAGGTTGAACGGGCGTTTAATCAAGCGTTTTTCGCTGCGCGTGGCTATTTAGCATTTAACCGGAAAGAATTTAAATTAAGCATTTTCCGCGAACAAGAAAACGTACAAACAGCGCTTGATGCGCTCGAATTCGTTGCGACGACAAAAGATGATACACAATTTATTTTAAAGGCGCGCCAGTTTGCTAATTACTATTTCGGTCAGCTCGTTCCACAAGCGATTGAAGCGTTTGAAAACGGCAATATACAAAAAGTATTAAGTTTATCGGAAAATGGTGGTACGGCGTCCATTGAACAATTTCAATTTCAAATGAAAACGTATAAAAACGGATTAAATAAACAACTTGACGTTGAATTTCAACAGTTGCGTGATGCCCAAACGACTGCCCAAACGGCGTTTATTTTGTTTATTGTTACCATTTTAGCGATTTTAATTACGATCACGCGCATCATGATGAAAAAAATTGGCAGACCACTTAATAAGCTAGCGAAAGTTGCTGAAAAAATCGCAAACGACGAACAAGTCGTTTATGATATGCAAGAAACGACCAAACGGGAAGATGAAATCGGCAAATTAGCTAACGCTTTTCGAAAAATGTTGACGAGCATTCAAGAAAAAGAAGAAAGTTTAATGGCGCATAACGAAGAGTTGCTTGCTCAGCAAGATGAGCTAGAAATACAACAAACTGAACTTGAACAAGCGCTTGAAACGATGCGAACGCGCGAACAAGAGCTAAAACGGCGCAACGATTTTATTAACGGATTATCGAACTCGCTTAACAAACAAGAAGTATTAAAAAATATCGTTTTCAATATGGCGCGTGTCATGGAAGCAGACCGCGGCATGATCGTATTATTGAACGAAGAAAAAACGCATGCTTCCTTCGGCTTATCAGAAGAAGGCGTCCATCAGTTTTTAACGTATATATACAACGGTTTGCATCAACGGTTATTTGAACAAAAAAAGCCGTTTATGTTAAAGCGGGAACTGACCCCGTCTGAAAAAGGGTATCATGAAGAAACGATGTATGTGCATGACGTCTTTTTGCCTGTGTTATCTAATGAAAACGACGTGCAAGCTATGCTAGTATTTAGCCGTTTTGGCGGACCGTTTTCAGATGAAGATATTCAAGAATATGTCGGTTTAACGAAACAAATATCGATTTCGCTTCAAAAAATTGCGCTATATGAACAGTCCGAACAAGCGCGCGAGACGGTGCAACATATTTTAAATACGGTGCAAGAAGGTATTCATTTCGTCGACAGCAAAGGTCATAGCGTGATGGTGAATAAACAAATGGTTGCCTTGCTTCAAAAAGAAACGATTGATGAGCTGGAAGGAGCAAGCTATGAACAATGGGCGCGCGGTTTAGTTGAACAGTCTGATGCGGGCAAAAAGCTATGTGACTATTTGCGGGCGATTATTTTTAACGGTGATGAAGAACATGAACCGTTTGTGTATCAATTGCCACAAAAACGAAAAGTCATTCAAGTGTATGCGAAACCGTTATATCGCAATGGCGAACGGCAAGGAACGGTATTTGTTCATCGGGACATTACAAAACAATTTGAAGTCGATCAAATGAAATCGGAATTTGTCAGCACGGTCAGCCACGAATTGCGCACGCCATTATCAAGCGTGCTCGGCTTTACAGAACTGATGTTGACGAAAGAGTTAAAACCAGAACGTCAAAAAAAATATTTAACAACCATTTACCAAGAAGCAAAACGGTTAACCGCGCTTATTAACGACTTTTTAGATGTGCAACGAATGGAGTCAGGAAAGCAAACGTACGATAAAAAATATGAAGATATTGTATCGATTATTGAAAACGTCATCGAAACGCAAAAAATAAATACGAACATCCATCAGTTTCATTTACAAAAAGAAACAAACAACACGACCGTGCTTGGTGATCGCGATAAACTTGCCCAAGTGTTTACAAATTTAATAAGCAATGCGATCAAATATTCGCCAGAAGGCGGCAATATTACGGTACGCATATACGAGCGAGGCAATCGCCTATGCATTGACGTACAAGATGAAGGATTAGGCATTCCAGAAGAAGCGTTGCCAAACTTATTTACGAAATTTTATCGCGTCGATAACTCCGACCGTCGCCGCATTGGTGGAACAGGGCTTGGACTTGCGATCGTCAAAGAAATTATAAAAGCGCACGAAGGGGAAGTGACCGTCACATCCGAATTGAAAAAAGGAAGTACGTTTACCGTATCGCTTCCGCTAGTTGTCCTCGCAAATACGGAAGAAGAGGAGCGCGACAATAACGAAAAGTACGCACATGCGCACGTCGTTATTGTCGAAGATGACGAACATTTAGCGGCGTTATTAGAAGCAGAATTAAAAGATAGCGGTTTTCGCGTCAAACATGTGAAAGAAGGAAAAGAAGCGATTGCGCTCATCGAAAAAGAAAAACCAGATGCGGTCGTTTTAGATATTATGTTAGAAGAGCACGACGCATCCGGTTGGGACGTGTTAAAAGCGTTAAAGGAAAACGAACAGCTTTCCGACATTCCAATTATTATTTCTTCTGCGTTAGAGGAGCGTGAAAAAGGGATGGCGCTCGGGGCAAGTAGCTATTTAGTCAAACCGTATCAACCGAGCCAACTGTCGAAAATGATTTTACAAATGTTGTTAAACAAAGAGCGGCAAGGGGAAATTTTCATTCCACTGCCGAAAGAGGAAGCCAATTAAGGTTTCCTCTTTTTTTGCATAAAAACGCCCCCTCTTTGCAAACTAGTAAAAAACGAAGCGGAAGAAAAAGGGGACAACATCATGTGGTTTACGAAAAAAAATCGAGTCGATGATGTCGCGAAACTGCTCGCCTATTCACCAGATTTCATATGCCGACGCATCCGATGTCAAGGAAAAATCGTTAACGTCTTATTTTTAAGCAATTTAATTAACCACGGCCATCTCCAACAAAACGTTCTAGCGTTTATTCATGAACAAAAAAACATTTCCATTGACGAGCTCGCTCGTTGTTTGCCGATTGGCGCAATACGTATATGTGAAACAGAAAAAGAGATGGCGTCAGCTATACGTGACGGCTGGGCGGTCATTTCTATTGAAAAAGAGAAACATGCGCTTGCCGTCAACATCGCTGAAAAAGTCGAACGGTCGCTTGAAAAGGCAGAAACGGAGTCGCTCGTTTTAGGACCAAAAATATCATTTACCGAGTCGATTGATACGAACATTCGCATTTTACGCCAAAACATTACAGATAAACATTTAGTGACGGAAAAAGTGGAAATTGGCGAACGCAACACATTGGAAGTACGTATCGTCTATATTCAAGATATTGCGGATGAAACGAACGTTCAAACGGTAAAACAACGACTATCGGAGTTACGCATTGATGAGGTAATTGATAGCTCTGTATTAGCTCAATTGTTAGATGATCATGCATACACCATTTTCCCACAATATTTATTAACGGAACTTCCTGACCGATTAGCGTATAGCTTAATGAAAGGGCGCATCGGCATTTTTGTTGATCGCAGCCCGACGGTCATCATTTGTCCGACGACGTTTTTTAGCTTTTTTGAAACGACGGAAGACACGTATTTACGTTGGGTAATGAGCACGGTCTTGCGCACTATTCGTATGCTAGGCATTTTTGCTTCTATCTTTTTGTCACCTCTTTATGTTGCTGTCATTACGTATCATTACGAAGTCATCCCTTCAGCCTTGTTGTTGACGATTGGGGAATCGCGGTCGCGCGTCCCGTTTCCTCCTGTGATCGAAGCGTTATTTCTTGAATTTATGATTGAGCTGTTGCGCGAAGCAGGCGCGCGCTTGCCGACAAAAGTTGGTCAAACGATGGGGATTGTCGGTGGTATCGTACTTGGACAAGCAGCGGTCGATGCCGGTTTTACAAGCAACGTTCTCATTATTATCGTCGCGTTAAGTGCGCTCGGTTCGTTTACCGCACCAAGCTATGAAATGGGCGCAACGATTCGCATTTTACGCTTCCCGATTATTTTACTCGCAGCGCTTTGGGGGCTTGTTGGCATATTTATTGGCGTCAGCCTTTTGCTTATTCATTTATTAAAACTTACATCGCTCGGACGTCCATATTTATCGCCTGTTTATCCATTTCGTTTGGCGGATATAAAATATGCGCTCATTCGTTTGCCGATAAAATTTTATAGCGACCGCCCGCAAACGAACCGCCCGCAAAATGCTCGCCGCTTTTCATGGCGGGAAGCGATGAGACGAAAGGACTTGGATGAATGATGAAAACGCCACGTGAACGGCTATCGATTAACGCTTATCTCGTTTTTTTTCTCGTTCATACCGCACAAATCGGGCTTGGGATTGTCGGTGTGCAGCGCGTCATTTTTGTCGAAGCGCGCCAAGATGCATGGATTGCTGTGTTACTAAGCGGGCTATGGATTCATCTCGTCGTTTTCATCATTTGTCAAACGTTAAAACAAACAGAACATGACAACATTTTTTCGCTTCATACGTTCGTCTACGGGCGTGTGCTCGGCTGGATTGTGAATGTTGTAGTTGTCGTTTATTTTTTAATGGCATATACGTCCATTTTGCTCGGATACGTCGAAATGGCGTTAACGTGGATGTATCCGGATTTTCCGCTTTGGGGCGGGGCACTTATTTTAATTGTATTAACTGTATATGCACTATACGGCGGCGGATTTCGTCTCGTAGCAGGTGTTAGTTTTATCACATTTTTTATGGCGATTTGGATTGTTGTCGTCGTATTTCAACCATTGAAATACGCGGAATGGATTCATTTATTGCCGATTTTTGAAGCGACCCCAAAACAAATGGCAAACGGTGTATTAAAAACAGCATATACGATGCTCGGATTTGAAGTATTGTACATTATTTATCCGTTTGTTAAAGAAAAAGAACGCGCCCATCGTTACGCCCAACTTGGCGTTTTATTAACGACGTTTCTCGTAGCTGTAGTGACCGTCATCGCCATCGCCTTTTTTAGCCCAAAGCAACTCGATGTCACCATTTGGGCATCATTGTCGATGTTTACAATCGTTAAATTCCCATTTATTGAACGATTCGAATATATCGTCATTCCGCTTTGGTTGCTCGTCGTTTTGCCGAATTTATTAATGTTTATGTGGGGGATGACGCGCGGCGGAAAAGCGCTTTTTCGTGTAAAGCAAAAATATTTGTTATTCGTTTTTGGTGCCCTCTCTTTTTTCGTAGCGATTTTATTTAAACAGAGGGCGACAATTAATGAGTTTATTGACCAAGTCGGCTGGTACGGTTTTTGGCTCAGTTTCGTATATCCGTTTTTTTTGTATGTATTTGTGCGCATAAAAAAATGGGCAAAGGGGAACGCCAAATGAAATGGGTGATCGTCTGTATGTTGTTATTAAGTGGCTGTGTACAACCGCGCGTGTTAGAACGGCAAGGCATTATTACCGCTGCTGGTTTCGATAAAAAGGGCAAGTTGTACGAAGGGGCATCCATCATGCTTTCGTTTCAAACGACCGGCTCGTCAATGTCCGAAGTCATTGAAGCGACGAACAAAACGAGCAAAGGATTTCGCCAAGATTTAGAAGCGCAAACGAGCCACGATTTAGGTTCAGGACAAATTCGCGTCATTGTATACGGAAAAGAATTAGCAGAAAAAGAAGGTATTTTTACGTTAACGGATACGTTGCAGCGCGATGCGAATATTGGCTCGCTCGTGTATTTAGCGGTTGCCGAGCCGAGCGCAAAGGAAGTGATAAAAAGTAAAAAGCATGAAGATACACCTGATGTTGGTACGTATTTATATCGATTAATTGAAAAAAATTTGCGTAGCGAATCGCTATTAGCAGCGACATTACATGAATTTATTCATAGTTATTACGATGTTGGAAAAGATCCGGTATTGCCCTGTCTATCATTGCGTAATGATAAACCGATTATTGAAAAAGTGGCGCTATTTCGTGGAGACAAATTGGTTGGAACAGTGCGACTTGATGAAAGCTTTTATATTAAAATGTTGGCGTCGGAATATAACACCGGATTGAAAAATATCACGGTATCACGCGATGACATCGCCCCGTTATTGATGAAGAAAAAAGGGGGAAAGGTGAATATTGTCATGAACGAAATTCGCACAAAACGGGAAATTAAACTCGTCAGCCAAAAACCGACGCCACATTTTCGAGTCACAGTAA
This sequence comes from Anoxybacillus sp. TBDG-1, assembly GCF_054815885.1. Taxonomy (NCBI): domain Bacteria; kingdom Bacillati; phylum Bacillota; class Bacilli; order Caryophanales; family Anoxybacillaceae; genus Anoxybacillus; species Anoxybacillus sp. TBDG-1. The sequence goes on along the minus strand of NZ_JBTZSY010000013.1, from coordinate 57,109 downwards.
ACATGCAAGCAGAAATTTTAGAGATGTCGGAAAAAATGAAGCCGATTATGCAAGCGAACGTCCACATTCTTGAACGAGCGATTGAGAAGCAAATGAAAAAAGAAATAGAGCATCTATTAAATAAATTAAAATCATATAATACCGATCCGATCGGATTTGGGCAAATATACGATCATTCGATACGCAAGTTACAGTTGACGGATAAACAATGGTTGCAATTATATGAAGATGCCCGCATAGATGTCAATGTCAACGTATCGATTTTGCGAACAGGAACAATTGACTAATTTATGTTTCTTTATAGAAAAATATTTTCAATCGTTGAACCGTATGTTTTAATAAAGAGGGAGGAAAGAAAACAAAAAGCGAGGATTACAACATGAATGAACAGCAGTTTCTGCACCAAAACCTTCCATTTATAAAATGGAAGGCTGTTGGGCAACAGTTTGACCAATATGCGATTTTTTTTATTACGAATGAAGATGGAACGATTGTGTATATGGGCGATTCGTTTATGAAACAGTTGTCACGTCGCTATGGCGTCGTTCAACAACTCGTTGACCACGCCCATGAAGCTGTTGTCGCATTACATACGAACGATACGTGGAACGGGAAAACCGTTGTCGATCATCGCCCTGCGTATATGCACGTATATTCATTTCATTCGCACCTCATTTGGACAGGATGCTTTTTGTTAGACAAAGATGATTCAGATATATTGACAGGTGTATTATCGTACGATTCATTTAGCCAAATGCTTCGCGCGCGCATGAATAAACGCGAGCCGTTCGCCTTGTTGTCGCTCAATTTAGACCGATTTAAATTTATTAACGATTTAATAGGGTATGAGTGCGGAAGCGAATTGTTAAAACAAGTGGCGGAGCGGTTGCGTCGCTATGAAGGTGCCATCGTTGCAAGACAACATCGCGATCAATTTTTTCTCGCTTTTTATACGAATGACCGAAACGAACTACGTCGCATGATCGGGGATGTCATTCAACTATTTACGACCCCATTTCAATTAACGGAACAAGAGTTGACCGTGACGCCAAGCATTGGCATAAGCGTCTTTCCTCATGATGCAACCGATTGGACGACGCTCATTTCATGTGCCGATTTGGCACTTGAAATTGCGAAAGAAAACGGGGGAAATACGTACTGTTTTTATACGAACGAATTAAAAAAGACGAACGAAGAAAAACTATACATTCAACATAGCATTCGCAAAGCGTTAAAACAAAATGAATTTATGATTCATTATCAGCCGATTGTCGATATTCAAACAGGTAATATTGTTGCCGTTGAAGCGTTATTGCGCTGGTTCCATCCGAAACGCGGTTGGATTTCACCCGCAACGTTTATTCCGATTGCCGAAGAAACAAATTTAATTCAACCGCTTGGCGACTGGGTATTGCGCCAAGTATGTGAACAAAGTAAAACATGGAAGGAAAAAGGACTACCACACGTCCAAATTGGCGTAAACGTATCAATTAAACAATTTTTGCAAGCCGATTTAGTGAAGCATATTGAACATGTATTGCACACGTACGATTTAGACCCATTTTGTTTAAAATTAGAAATTACCGAAAGTATGGCGATGCATCACGTAGATTACGTGCTCGCTCAGTTGCAGTCGTTAAAAAATTTAGGATTACAACTAGCTGTCGATGATTTTGGGACAGGCTATTCATCGCTAAATTATTTAAAAAAATTGCCGGTAGATATTATTAAAATCGACCGTTCGTTTGTGCAAGATATGGTAAAACATTCATACGATTTATCGATCGTTCGCGCTGTCATTGAAGTGGCGCACAGCTTGAAGATGAAAGTTGTTGCCGAAGGGGTGGAAACGGAAGAGCAACTTGCGATTTTAAAACGAGAAGGTTGCGACCGCGCCCAAGGCTATTATTTCAGTAAACCGCTCTCAGCTGAGCAGTTTGAACAATTAGTCCAATAAGAAAAAGGGCGATCTCATTAAGAGGGCGCCCTTTTGTGTAATATCATAAAAGTATGCGCTTTACTTTTCGAAATAGGCTTGTCCTTATCGAAACGTTTTCCCGAACCGATGTGGACGTGACCAGTCGTAGCGTTTCACTTTCGGCTTAACATCTTCTGGTGAAATGCCTGTATATGCTTGTAGTAATCGCTTCGCTTGAGACAACGGCATTTTGACAACAGGGTTGCGATAAGAATCGTCCAACGTACCGAGATGAGGCAAATGCTTGAAGTCTTCTTTTGTTGGAGGTATGTGGAAGTAATACGCGCCGATCGCCACAAGCACATCCGATTTTTGTTGGCTGTACTTCGGATTTCGGGAAAAATGAAGCCCAACTTTTTTCGCTTTCCCTTCCTCGAGCATTTTTTCAATCGTTTTTTTCTTTAATAAATACAAGTAGGAAGGGTTTAAAGCCGTTTTTGCATGACGGTTTACAGTAAACAGCGCGACCGACAAATTTTCAACGGTGCATTCGACTGTTTCCATGTTTACTCAACTCCTTTTCATTTTGGTACACTTATATTATACACGATCGTTTATGTTTTTGGAAAATTTTCAATTTATTTTTTAGGGAGGTTGAACGTTGAAGTACGGCATTATTGATATTGGCTCTAATACGATGCGTCTAGTCATTTATGAACAAAGTAAAAGCGGTCGTTTACGCGAAAGGGAAAACGTAAAAATTGCTGCGCGCTTGCGCAACCATTTAACAGAAGACGGTTGGTTTACTGAGGAAGGATTGCACGTTCTTTTAGACGGGCTCCTTACGTTTCAAGACGTGACGCGCTTCCATCGGTTGCACGATGTGAAATGTGTCGCAACGGCAACGATTCGTCAAGCGCGCAATCGCGACGACATCGTTCGTATCGTTGCGGAACGAACCGATTTTCGTATTCGTATTTTATCCGAATATGAAGAAGCATACTACGGTTTTTTAGCTGTCATTCAATCGACATCGTTTCATGAAGGGATTACGATTGATATTGGCGGGGGAAGTACGGAAGTGACGTATTTTTACAATCGTGAACTTGTCGATTATCATAGCTTTCCGTTTGGCGCGCTATCGTTAAAGCGTAAATTTGTCGCCGAGAACGTGCCGACCGATGAAGAACTACAGTCGTTACGAACATACGTCGAAAAACAATTTCAATCGCTTCCGTGGCTAAAACAACGAAAACTTCCGATTATTGCGATTGGCGGAAGCGCCCGTAACGTCGTACAAGTACATCAAATGTTGCAAAACTATCCGATTGCGGGCATTCATCAATATGAAATGAATCGGGAGCATATCGCTCAAGTGAAAAAATATTTACGCGCTCTTACATTTGAACAACTTCAAAAAGTGGAAGCGTTATCGAAAGATCGGGCCGATCTAATTATTCCAGCGGTCGAAGTATTTCAAACGTTATATGAAACAGTTGATGCGACGATGTTTATTTTAAGCCGAAAAGGATTGCGCGACGGTATTTTTTACGAACAGTTTGGACCGATCATTTTTCCCAGCGTATTAGATGAAAGTTTTTTTGAATTAGCCCAAGATTACGAAGTGAATACAAACCATGTTCAGCACGTATTAAAACTAGTCATTCAACTGTTTGAACAAATGCGTTCGCTCGCTCTTTTTCCATTGACAGGAGAAGACCTCGTGTTACTCAAGCGCGCTGCCCATGTGTTTTATTTAGGGCAATATGTCGATGAAGAAGCAAGCAGTCAACATACGTTTTACCTTTTAGCGAATCGAACGATTGACGGATTAAGCCATCGCGATCGTGTACAGTTAGCTCTTGTTGCTTCGTTTAAAAATAAAACGTTGTTTAAACAATACGTCCAGCCGTTTCATTCGTGGTTTACACGTGCTGAACAAAAAAAGCTTCGTTTTCTTGGTGCGCTACTAAAATTTGCTTATAGTTTAAACGACACGAAGCGAAATATTGTTAACCGTCTGCAACTTGAGCTTCAAGGGGACACAGTCGTCATGCATCTTTTTTGCAGTCAATCGTTTAAGGCGGAAGAGTATCAAGCAGAAAAACATAAAAAACATGTGGAAAAAATGTTAAAACGCCCGATTCAATTACAGTTTCATTTGGAGGGATGAATATGGATTTTAGTCATCCGCGTTATTACAACAACCGCGAATTAAGTTGGCTAGCCTTTAACGAGCGCGTCTTGCAAGAGGCAATGGATGAGCGCAATCCGTTATTAGAACGGTTGAAATTTTTAGCGATTTTTAGCTCCAATTTAGACGAATTTTTTATGGTGCGCGTCGCTGGCTTAAAAGATCAAGTGAAAGCCGGTTTTAATAAGCCAGAAAATAAAGCAGGATTAACGCCGAAAGAACAGTTGAAAAAAATTGCGAAAAAAACGCATGAGCTCGTTCAGTCGCAGTACGACATGTACAATCGGACGTTATTGCCGATGTTGCACGAGGAAGGGGTGTATTTGCTTGCGCCAAACGAATGGAACGAGGAGCAACGAACATATTTACAAACGTATTTTATGAAAAACATTTTCCCTGTGTTAACGCCGATGGCGGTTGATGCGTATCGCCCGTTTCCGATGTTGTTAAACAAAAGCTTAAACTTAGCGATCGTTCTTGAAGATGATGAAGAAGATGATGACGATCAAAAAAAATTAGCGATTGTACAAGTGCCTGCTGTGTTACGTCGTTTCATTCCTTTGCCTACACATAGTGGTATGCATGCTTATGCGCTATTAGAAGATGTCATTACGACGTTTATTCAAATGTTATTTAAAGGGTACACGGTGCTGTCTGTCACGCAATTTCGTATTACGCGCAATGCGGATTTAACGATTCATGAAGAAGGGGCACGCGACTTATTAAAAGAAATTGAAAAAGAGTTAAAAAAGCGAAAATGGGGCGCTGCGGTGCGGCTTGAGATGAGCAAAAAAGGATTCGACGAATGGGTGCTCGACTATTTATTAGATGAGCTAGAAATTCATGAAAAAGATGTGTACAAAATCGACGGACCCATTGATTTGACGTTTTTGTTTTCGTTTTATCTCGAAGTGGCACGATACAAAGAACATTTGATTTTTGAAACGCTCATTCCACAACCGCCAAAAGATTTAGATGATGAGGAAGACATATTTGAAAAAGCGAAGGAGCACGATTTATTGTTTCATCATCCGTATGAGTCTTTTGAACCTGTCATCGATTTTATTTCTGATGCGGCAGATGATCCAGATGTGTTAGCCATTAAACAGACGTTATATCGTGTTAGCGGTGATTCGCCGATTATTGAAGCGTTAAAGCGTGCGGCAGAAAACGGAAAGCAAGTCACCGTTCTTGTTGAATTAAAGGCGCGATTTGATGAAGAAAATAACGTGCAATGGGCAAAAGAGCTTGAAAAAGCAGGGTGCCATGTCATTTACGGCATGACGCATTTAAAAACGCATAGTAAAATTACGTTAATCGTTCGGCAAAAACAAGGAAAAATTGAACGGTTCGTTCATTTAGGAACAGGCAATTATAACGATGCGACTGCGAAAGTGTATACGGACTTCGGCTTTATTACGGCGAACGAGCAATTTGGAGAAGATGCGACAAACTTTTTCAATTACTTAAGCGGTTATATGGAAAAGCCACCATTTCATCATTTATCCGTCGCTCCGTTTGATTTACGGCAACAATTTTTACAGCTCATCGACGAAGAAATTCGCTATCATAAACAATACGGTGACGGTCGCATTATCGCGAAAATGAACTCGCTGACAGATAAACAGCTCATCATGAAGCTATATGAAGCGTCGCAAGCGGGGGTACAAATTGATTTAATTGTGCGCGGCATTTGTTGTTTACGCCCACAAATTGAAGGAGTGAGTGAAAACATTCGCGTTCGCAGCATCGTCGGCCGCTTTTTAGAACATAGTCGCGTATACTATTTTCATCATCACGGACAAGCGCGCGTCTTTTTATCATCTGCCGATTGGATGACGCGCAATATGGATCGACGCATTGAAATTTTATTCCCGATTTTCCGACAACAATTAAAAGAGCGGCTCGTTGAGGTGCTGCACATGTTGCTTGCTGATAATGTCAAAGCGCGTGAACAAAACGAACATGGGGAATATCATTATGTGAAACGAAAAGATGGGGAAGAAGAAATCGATAGCCAAATGATATTATTTCAAATGGCGTACGATGTCGCAGATGATGAAGAATGAGGTGATAAGATGAAAGAAAGCGGGGCAGTTGCCCTTGGCGGGGCGTTAGGAGCGCTATGCCGATATGGCGCCGCGCTTGCCTTTCCGTTTCTCACATTTCCATGGGGGACATTGCTCGTCAATTATATCGGTTCGTTTTTGCTTGGTGCGCTGACGTCTTACGTTGGAAAACGGAAAATGGCAGAATGGTTGCGACTTGCGATCGGTACGGGATTTTGCGGCGGATTGACGACGATGTCGACGTTTAGTAAAGAAACGGTGACGTTATGGCATACACATGTTGCATTAGCGAATGTATATGTGCTCGCGTCTTTTGTTGGCGGTTTGCTTCTTTGTTATGCAGGCATATATGTCGGTGAACGAGTTGGTGCGAAACATGTAGGTGAGACGTCATGATGTATGTTGCTATCGGTGGTGCGTTAGGGGCGTGGTGTCGGTACAAGCTTGGCGTATGGCTGTTGCGTTGGACAAAACAGTCATCTGTTCCGCTATCCATTTTGTTCATCAACTGGCTCGGTTCATTCGGGCTCGGTTTTGCTCTTTCGTCTGGCGTTCAATCGATTGGCGTGACAGTCGGGTTTTTCGGAGCGTTTACGACGTTTTCAACATTTAGTGTTGAAGCACTTCAACTATTATTGCATAAACAACATAAAGAAGCGTTAATTTATATCGGTGCGTCAATCGTTGGGAGTATAATATTATTTCAAGCCGGGTTTATGTTATAACCCGGCTTTTAGCGTAAATAATGTGAGTTCTGGCGGTGTTAAAAAGCGAAACGGCATGCGGGTCGTGCCAAGTCCGCGATTGACGTATAAGGTGAGCTGCCCGACGCCGTAAAATCCTTCGACGTATTGCTTGGCTAATGGAGGAGTAACGAGCGGACCGATCCACGGCAATTGAATTTGTCCACCGTGGCTATGACCGGAAAGCTGAAGATGAAACGGATATACACTTGCTTGCGTCGCAAGATCAGGCTCATGAATTAAAGCGATCGTATACGTTTCTTTTGGCATATGTTGCACCGTTTTTGCGAAATTTGGCTTACCGAGCATAAAATCATCTAACCCGGCAATGACCATCCGTTCGTTCCCTTGTTTAACGGATACCCATTCATTGACAAGTAAACGAAATCCACTTGCTGTCATCATTCGTTTATATATGTCTGTACCGTATCCGCCATGATCGTGGTTGCCATAAATGCAAAATTTCCCAAGTGGAGCATGAAGTTGGGAGAGCAGCGATGTAATCGCATCGACATGTGCATATTTGTTCGGTTCATCAAGCAAATCTCCTGTAAAACAAATGAGATGAGGATCGAGTGCGTTTATTTGTTCGACTACTTGTTGAAAATGACGAACGGTATAATGATACCCTAAATGCACATCGCTAAATTGGAGCAGTCGACACCCGTCAAAGCTTTTTGGAATGAGCCGATGCACGATATCGTAACGGCGTACCGTCAACCGTCGCGGTTCAATATATTTCGCATACATATATCCTGCCGTGGAAAGCAACGCTCCTTTGACGAATAAAGAGAAAAACGTTTTCAAAACATCTCGTCGTTTCATTCGCTTCAAACCTTACTATAAAAATATTCTTCACTCATTATAAAAGAAAAAAGTTGATAAAAACAGTAAAAATAATATTAAAAATTTTCTAAATATATAGTACAATAAAAATGAATGAATAACCATTCATAAAGGGGATGAGGAAATGAACGGAAAAGTCATTATTGTGACAGGTGGCTCAAGCGGTATGGGGAAATATATGGCAAAGCGTTTTGCGGATGAAGGAGCGCATGTCGTCATTACCGGAAGACGAAAAGAAGCGCTCGAGGAAGCAGCGAATGAAATTGGCGGAAGCGTGTTGCCGATCGTTATGGACGTGCGCAAACCAGAATTAGTCGCTGCGATGGTTAAAGAAACGGATGAACGTTTCGGAAAAATTGATGCGTTAATTAACAATGCTGCTGGCAACTTTATTTGTCCAGCGGAAAAGTTATCAATTAACGGATGGAATAGCGTCATTGACATCGTCTTAAACGGCACGTTTTATTGTAGCCGAGAAGTCGGAAACTATTGGATTGAAAAAGGTCAAAAAGGGTCAATCATTAATATTGTTGCTACATACGCTTGGGGAGCAGGGGCGGGCGTCATTCATTCGGCGTGCGCCAAAGCAGGCGTATTAACGATGACGCGTACGTTAGCGGTCGAATGGGGAAAAAAATACGGTTTTCGTGTAAACGCCATCGCCCCGGGTCCAATTGAGCGAACAGGCGGGGCAGAAAAGCTCATTTTATCAGAAGAAATGGAAAAGCGCGTGAAAGATAGCGTACCGCTCGGTCGCTTCGGGACGCCAGAGGAAATTGCCGGCGTCGCCTCCTTTTTACTTTCTGATGCCGCTGCCTACATTAACGGGGAGTGCATTACCGTTGACGGCGGTCAATGGCTCAATCAACATCCGTTTTAATGCGACGTTTCTTGACGTCGCTTTTTTTTGTACGATGAATGTGTGCGTTTCTTATGATATAATGAGTGAAAAAACGGGGGAGGGGGCGTCGTTTTGGATGCGCTAGACATTTTAACACATATCGATCAAGTCGTTCCGTATTATCAACCGATTTTTAGTGCTGACGAGCAATGCATTGTTGGTTATGAAGTGCTTGGTCGCTTTCAACATGGCAACGAAGTCATCAGCCTCGGCCCATTTTTTCACGATGAAACGATTCCAGAAGAGTTCCGCATGGAAGTCGATCATGCGGTAACTATAAAAGCGCTCGAACAGTTCGTAAATGAACAGCCCGCGTCACTTATTTTTATTAACCGCGACGCCAATGTGTTAATGATTGACCGCGGTGAATCATTTTTACAACTGCTTTTTCAATACAAGGAAAAAGGGTTGTCGCTCAAACAAGTCGTTCTTGAAATTACTGAACATCATTTTAAAGGCGACATTCAACAACTTGGGCACGTGCTCACATATTTGCGTACATACGGCATTCAAATTGCGGTCGATAACATTGGAAAAGAAAGCAGCAACTTAGACCGCATTCGTTTGCTAGCGCCCGATTTGTTGAAAATTGACTTGTATTCGCTGCGCACGTCGGCAACAACCGTATCGTACGATGATGTACTATATTCCATTTCGCTTTTAGCGCGCAAAATTGGTGCAACACTGTTGTATGAAGATATTGAAAACACCTTTCAGCTCCAATATGCGTGGCGAAACGGCGGAAGGTATTATCAAGGTTATTATTTGCATGAACCTTCGCCATCATTTCTTCCTAACGATTTATTAAAAGAACGATTGCGCGATCAATTTCATACGTTTATTCAACACGAAAAAAAGAAACTGCAAACGTTATACGATATTTCCGAACAATTTCAAGCGCGCGTATCAGAGCTTGTCGCTAAACATAAAAAGGCGTCGTCGTTTAATGAGCTCATTTCCGCCTTAGCGAAACAGTTAAGCGATTGTAGTTTTCGCATTTACATATGCGATGAAGACGGTTTTCAACGGTCTGCGAACATGTTTAAAAAAGGAAATACGTGGGAATTACAGCCGCAATATGAAATGAAAAACTGGAGCTGGCGCCCATATTTTCTCGAAAACATCATTCGTATGCGCTCACGCAAACGCGGCATTTTATCTGATTTATATAGCGATATTGAAACAGGAGAAATGATTCGTACGTACTCGTATCCGATTGATGAGCATCATTATTTATTTATTGATTTAACGTATGAGTATTTATTTGAACATAATGCTCATTTGTAATAAAACGTCGCTTGCGGTGGGAAAGTAAATATGAGGTGAATGATGATGGATACATTTTCTTGGATGCTTTTGCTCATCGCAAGCGGGGTATTAATCGGAGGGCTTGTATATACGTATCAAGTTGGTAAGCGGCAAAAAGTGCAAGGCGAATACGATGCGCCCGTCAGCGAAAAAGTGGCTGCTCATCCGTATGTGCGCAATCCAGTTTTTATTGCATACATCGTGTTTGTTGCCCTTTTACTCGGTTATATTGCATACGTCGCGCTTCAAACGTAAGCCTGCTTTTGTGGGCTTTCGTTTTTGTTTACTTTTTTCGCGATTCTTGGTACAGTAGTGAATAGTCGTTGAAATACGTATCGGAAAGGAATGAACGTCATGTCGCAATTATTAGGCATTATTCAACGTTTAATTAGCTTACAAGAACAAAAAACAGGAACGAACGAAGCGCCACAACGCAACTTTGAAGTGAACGGTGAAAAAAAATGTAGCGTCACATATTACGAAAAAACAAACACGTTCGTATTAGAAGTGTACGAAAAAGGAGAAAAACCGAAGTCGTATCAGTTCGACAACATCGATATGATCGCCATCGAAATTTTTGATTTATTGAATTAATTGTTCAAAAGGCATATGAAAAGGAGCTATCTAATCATTGAGCAGTAAGCTCATTAGATAGCCCCTAGGTTGCCTGTGACAAGACAGGCGATGTATATGTTTGACTTAAATATATCTTGTTGTTCAGTCCCAATATTTTCTACTAGTCCACACATATACACACCACCGCGGATGATTCGGCGGCTTTTTTGCGTCGTTTCGTTTTCAATCCATCCGCTTGCTAATGTTATTTTTTTCGCATGCCATTCATTTAACTCCGCTTTTTTGCTTTCTTTTTTAGGCGCAATCGCTCACGTTTTACGGCTTCCCATCCCCATTTCATACGGCTATGTTTATCATTGTATCATATCGGATGACTTCTCGCTTTTCCTTATTGAAATGAACATGGTACAATGACAAATGGGGATTATATTGTGAAAGGCGGAATGACGATGCAACAACCACCGCTCATTGACTTGATGATTCCGTCCGATAAAGTAGCGCACGTGCAAGTGGGGAATCATTTAGAACACGCATTATTAGTATTGACACGCACAGGATATTCAGCTGTTCCTGTGTTAGATATGACGTACAAACTGCAAGGGCTCATTAGTATGACAATGATTATGGATGCGATTTTAGGTCTTGAGCGCATTGAATTTGAGCGATTAGAGACGATGAAAGTTGAACAAGTGATGCAACGCAACATTCCACGTTTACATGTGAACGATTCATTTTTAAAAGCGTTGAAGTTGCTCATTGATCACCCATTCGTTTGCGTCGAAAATGATGCGGGCTACTTTGTAGGCATTATGACGCGGCGTGAAATATTAAAGCGGTTCAATCGCTCGATGTATGAAAAGCGACAATAAGCTTGTCACCGTTTGTTTCATTTGTTAAAGTAAAAAATAAAGCAATAAGGAGGAGCTAACGATGATGATGGATGCCAATGAAATTATTTCATTTATTCAAAACAGCAAAAAGAAAACCCCAGTAAAAGTATACATAAAAGGAGACATCGCCGACATCGACTTCGGACCGAGCGCGAAGACGTTTATTACAGGTCATATCGGCGTCGTATTTGGCGAATGGGCAGACATTGAAGCGGCGCTTGAAGCAAATAAACATAAAATTGAAGACTACGTCGTCGAAAACGATCGTCGCAATTCTGCGATTCCACTTCTTGATTTAAAACATATAAAAGCGCGCATCGAGCCGGGGGCGATCATTCGCGATCAAGTACAAATTGGCGACAACGCCGTCATTATGATGGGCGCTGTCATTAACATCGGTGCCGTTGTTGGGGAAGGCACGATGATCGACATGAACGCGGTGCTCGGCGGACGGGCGACAGTAGGGAAAAACTGCCACGTAGGTGCTGGGGCAGTTCTCGCTGGTGTCATCGAGCCACCGTCAGCTAAACCGGTCATTGTGGAAGATGATGTGATGATCGGAGCAAACGCAGTCATTTTAGAAGGCGTAACGGTTGGAAAAGGTGCAGTCGTCGCCGCAGGAGCGATTGTGACAGAAGATGTGCCGCCATATACGGTTGTCGCAGGCGTTCCAGCGCGCGTCATTAAACAAATCGATGAAAAAACGAAAGCAAAAGTAGAAATTAAACAAGAACTTCGTCAACTATAAAGCGTGGATCGATTCCACGCTTTTTTCAAAAGGAGAGGTTAACATGAGCGATTTTATTCATATTCGCCGCGATTTGCATCAAATTCCTGAGCTCGGCTTTCAAGAGTTTCAAACACAACAATACATATTGAATTATATCGCAACGCTTCCGCAAGAACGAATACAAATCAAAACGTGGAAAACAGGTATTTTCGTTCGTGTCCTTGGCACAGCGCCAACGAAAACGATCGGTTATCGCGCTGATATGGATGGGCTGCCGATTGACGAACAAACAGACGTCCCGTTTCGTTCGACGCATGAAGGACGCATGCACGCATGTGGGCACGATATGCATATGGCGATTGCGCTCGGTGTCCTTACTTACGTCGTTCATCATCCGATTCGCGATAATATGTTGTTTATTTTCCAACCTGCCGAAGAAGGACCGGGTGGAGCGCTTCCGATGCTTGAAAGCGATGAAATGAAACAATGGATGCCCGATATGGTTGTCGCTTTGCATATCGCTCCACAATATCCGGTCGGAACGATTGCGACAAAAGAAGGGTTGTTGTTTGCGAACACGTCCGAACTGTTTATTGATTTAATCGGCAAAGGTGGGCATGCCGCATTTCCGCACGAAACGAAAGATATGGTCGTTGCGGCAAGCGCCTTAATTATGCAGCTGCAAACGATCGTCTCCCGCAACGTCAATCCGCTAGATAGCGCCGTCATTACGATTGGCAAACTGACAAGCGGTACGGTACAAAACGTTATTGCAGAACGCGCACGGTTAGAAGGAACGATTCGCACCCTTTCGCCAGAAGCAATGGAGAAAGTAAAGGGGCGCATCGAAGCGATCGTGCGCGGCATCGAAGTCGCTTACGACTGCGAAGCGCATATCGATTACGGTTCGATGTATTATCAAGTGTACAACGACGAGACATTAACGAATGAATTTATGCGATTTGTTGAAAAAGAAACAGACGTCCGCCTCGTTCGTTGTCAAGAAGCGATGACGGGCGAAGATTTCGGCTACATGCTCGCGCGCATTCCCGGCTTTATGTTTTGGCTCGGCGTACAATCCCCGTTCGGTTTGCATCATGCGCAATTAAATCCGAACGAACAAGCAATCGATGTCGCCATCCAACTGCTCACCCGTTATGTCACTTGGAAAGGAAATCATTATGCAAAGGAAGAAGAACGATGAAATTACGAGAACTAATGCCATCATTAGACGGAGCAACGATCGTATTAAATGGAAACGTCACTCGCGAACAGCTCATCGGTAAACCGACGCTTATTCATTTTTGGGCGGTGAGTTGCCATCTTTGTAAAGACGGAATGAAACAAGTCAATGCTTTTCGCGATCGCTATAAAGATGAATTACACGTCATTTCGATTCATATGCCACGGCGCGCTGGTGATGAAAACGTAGAAGTCGTCAAACAGCTAGCTGAACAATACGGCATAACCCATCCGCTTTTCATTGACAATGACCATCGTTTAAAAGAGGCGTTTGATAATCGCTGCGTACCAACGTATTATATATTTGATGCAGATGGTAAGCTTCGTCACTATCAAGCAGGAAGCGGTGGCGTGCACATGTTAGAAAAACGAATTGTGCGTGTGTTAGAAGAAAATCGAACAAGAGGGGATTTTTGATGAAGAAAAAAGAATTTGCAGTTATCGGTCTTGGGCGGTTTGGCGGTAGCGTGTGCCGTACGTTAAGCGAACAAGGCATGGAAGTACTTGCGATTGATATGAACGAAGATAAAGTGAACGAATATGCATCCATTGCCTCCCAAGCGGTCGTTGCTGATTCAACGGATGAAAACGTATTAAAAAGTTTAGGCATTCGTAATTTTGACCATGTCATCGTCGCCATCGGTGACAACATTCAAGCGAGCATTTTAACAACGCTTATTTTAAAAGAGCTTGGCGTCGAAAAAATTACAGTAAAAGCGACGAACGATTATCATGAAAAAGTGTTGAAAAAAATAGGTGCTGATCATATCGTTCATCCGGAACGGGATATGGGCGAAAGAATTGCGAACAATATGATTTCAAACAACGTGCTCGATTATTTAGAGCTATCTGATCGCCATAGCATCGTCGAAATTGTCGCCAACGAAAAGCTACATGGTCATTCGCTTCTCGAGTTAGACATTCGCGCGAAATACGGCATTAACATTGTCGCGATTAAACGAAACAACGACATTATCGTTTCACCGCTCGCATCTGAAATGATTTACGAGGGAGACATTTTAATTGTCATCGGTGCCGATCAAGACATTGACCGCTTTGAAAGCGAAGTCGTTGGGGAATAGGAAAAGAAGGTGTCCAAACGGGCACCTTCTTTTCAACAGTCTGAAAGACAGAGTATATCTCCGTCTTTTTCACGAGGTATAGTTATTTATAAAACTTATCTTTGTCCTTTCAACAATTCTTTTTTCTCTTCTAAATATTTCAATTGGATTTCAAACACTTTTTCCCTCGGTACGTAATGAATGATTCCTTGTTTCAAAAGTGCATCCACTTTTTTCACTTTTTTCATTATTTCTCTTTGAATCTTTGTGTTTTTAATTTCAAAAGGAACATCATTTAAAGTATATGGTTGTCCAATGAATTGTTTATGAATAATATACATATTTTGTATCAATAAATAACTATCATAACGATTTATTTTAATGGGGTGTATAAAATCTGGTCTTTTCATCGATAATGATTTGATCTTTTCGTTTTTATCATCATCTTTTGTGATAGGAATACAAAAAAGCCCATCAGGGAATTCTTCTTTTTCAATGACTAAAATTAACATAGGCCTTTTCTTTTTTATAGGTACTTTATATTGTGACCAGTCGGTAATCGAAAAAAATTCTTCCTTGATAAAATAAATTTTAAAATGTTCAGACATCCCTTAATACCCCAATCGAAAAAGAAGCGGGTACCCCGCTTCTTTTTTGGAAAATTTTCGAGTCCGCCATTTATTAGTCGCCTGCGGATGAGCGACAAGTTTTCGAGTCCGCCATTTATTAGTCGCCTGCGGATGAGCGACAAGTTTTCAAATGATTTGTAGAGCCTTTTGTCGGCGCGATTTTTAATGATGGCGAAAAGCCAATCGTAGGTAACTAAAACACCCTACACCTGTATTTTCATTATATTCAACGGAATTTATTCTGTCAATGAACATATTTGACATTGTACCAAGGCACGAACCTGTCTTTTTTCTCAAACATTTTACTCATACGAATGAAATGTTTGAAGGTAAAGGAGAAAATGTATTTCAACGTTTTAAAAAGAAGGTGTCCAAACGGGCACCTTCTTGCTTATACTTCCATAATAATCGGTAAAATCATTGGCTTGCGTTTCGTTTTTTCGTATAAAAACGGTGCGAGCGTATCGGTAATTTCTGTTTTAATGTCCGACCATTGATTTGTTCCTTGTTCGAGCAACTGTTGTAAATGTTTCGCAATCAGTTGTTGCGCATCGCTAATTAAGTTGCCGGATTCACGCATGTAGACGAATCCGCGTGAAATAATGTCTGGACCAGCAACAATTTTCATTTCTTTCATATTAATGCTAATCACAACAATAACTAATCCTTCTTCCGACAAAATGCGGCGGTCGCGCAGGACGATGTTGCCGATATCGCCAATGCCGCTTCCGTCAATATACACCGAGCCGGATGGAATTTTTCCGACAATGCTTGCTCCTTCTTCACTAATGCCAAGCACATCGCCGTTGTCCATAATAAAACAATTTTCTTCTGGCACACCGCAATCAACGGCAAGTTTCACATGCATTTTTTGCATACGATATTCTCCGTGAATCGGCATAAAATATTTCGGTTTCATAAGGCGAATCATCAGTTTTTGTTCTTCTTGGCTGCCGTGACCAGACGTATGAATGTCGCTAAGCGGTCCGTGAATCACCTCCGCACCTGCGCGCGCGAGCATGTTAATGATGCGGTTGACGCTTACTGTATTGCCCGGGATCGGGGAAGATGAAAAGACGACCGTATCGCCCGGTATAATTTGAATTTGGCGATGTGACCCGTTCGCGATGCGCGACAACGCTGCCATCGGCTCCCCTTGACTTCCGGTACAAAGAATCGTGACGCGATGGGCAGGGAGGCGATTAATTTGCGCTGCATCGACAAACGTATCTTTCGGACATTTAATGTAGCCGAGCTGTTGCCCAATTTGGATAGCTGCTTCCATGCTTCGTCCGAATACCGCAATTTTTCGATTGTTTAATACCGCTGCTTCCGTCACTTGTTGTAAGCGGTGAATGTTTGAAGCGAACGTTGCAAAAATAATGCGCCCTTGCACTTTTCGGAAAATGTCATGAATGCTTTCGCCGACGCGCCGTTCTGACATTGTAAAATGTGGAATTTCGCTATTTGTACTATCAGACAATAAACAAAGAACGCCTTCTTTTCCGATCTCAGCCATTTTTGTTAAGTTCGCTGGCTCGCCAACGGGAGTAAAGTCGAATTTAAAGTCACCTGTATGCACAATTTGACCGACTGGCGTTTTGACGACAATCCCGTAGCTGTCCGGAATGCTGTGCGTTGTGCGGAAAAAGGTGACCGCTGTTTTTCCGAACGAAATGACATCATCTTCCTTCATTTCAATGAGTTTCGTTTGACGAAGCAATCCGTGCTCTTCTAGCTTGTTGCGAATGAGTCCGAGCGCTAGCTTCCCGCCATAAATCGGCACGTTCACTTGGCGAAGCAAATACGGAATGCCGCCAATATGGTCCTCATGTCCGTGTGTAATAAATAATCCTTTAATGTTTTCTGCGTTTTTCACTAAATAGCTATAATCAGGAATGACGTAATCAATTCCGAGCAATTCATCTTCCGGAAATTTAATGCCGGCGTCAATGATGATGATTTCATCCTCGTACTGCACGCCATATGTATTTTTCCCGATTTCACCTAGACCGCCGAGAGCGAAAATACCAACTTGCTTGTCCTTTAACATGTTCATTGTTCAATCTCCAATACGTAGAAATCAGGGTTTTGTTGCTCGTACGCTAAATGCGCACCTTCAAGTAGCTGAATGTATTCAATATTGATATGACGGTCTTGTAATTTTCGGCGCACATCTCGCTCGCTATCCGCTTCAATATATAGCGTCTTCGTTTTTTCCCTTACAGGTACTTCATCGATCGTATCTTGGTAAAACACTTTAAAAATCAACGTTCATCTCTCCTTTTTGTCATTTGTTTAAAAATAAAGCGATATTTAGCTCCGGACGCTTTCCGCTTTTCTTATTATATATAATAAAGTGTGGAATGGGAAACAAAATTGAAAAGAAGCCCTTCGATCGAAGGGCTCGTACAACTATGCAATCGATTTTCTGCGCAAAAGTTCTTTCCATTGTTTGAGCAGCTTGCGTTTCAACTTTTTCAACATGACGCATCACTCCTCACTTTTATTGTATCCGATTTTGTCGGAAAGTAAATGTGTTATCTATATATTTATTATAAGAAGATGATCGACAAATTTTGCATGGGAAAATATACATAACCTATTTACTACCATATGCATGGCGGAAGAGATACTGTCTAAAATGAGTATGTTTTAAAATGTTTTGCTCATTCATTAAAGTGAACGCTTTTTGACGAGCGAAAAAGCACATCAATGCACATCAATATTACAAAAATTTCTCTTAGTATGTTGACGTTTTTTTTTTTATAATTAAAAAAATTCTTATATAATTATTTGAAGGCTAAATGGATTGGAATGGGGGAGATTTAATGAGAAAAGTTTTCCTTAGTTTATTTATGTTAGTGATGTTCTATATTTTAGCTACAGGATCTTCGACGTCCGCTACCAACATCACCAATGATAAAAACATTAAGGATGTAAATGGAATGTTAGAGTTACTTGGTTTTTCTAAAGAAGATGTTAAAGATCTAAAAACAAATAAAGCCGATGTAGCAGATATAAATTTTCAAGATGAAGGTACAAGGAATTTGAAATTAAGAAAGAAGGATATCTTATTTTTAGCTCACTTTGGATTTACTAAGGAGAGAATTGAACATTTCACGCTAAATGACTGGGATCATTTTAAGAATATGAAGCAACCTGAATTGATAGATGTGAATGTTTCGTACTTTAAAATTGACGGAAATAATGGAGAACTCACTCCTATAACGAAATATGAATTTGAGAGAAACAAAAAACAAAGGGATGAATATGATGACAAAATAAAAAATAATCCAAAATTAGTAACCGCCTTTTTATGTGATCCAGACAATACTTGTCAAGGATCAAACTCGTCATCCATGGTGAAACTTACTGTTGCAGTTACTCATTCGTCTAAATATGCAATTGTATCTGATTTTGATTGGGTAAACGATTCTAATGAGCGACACGTGGATTTATTCGGAACTGGACATAAGGAGGCTTTGACTGTAGATTATGAATCAATATTTGGAAGTTGGACAACGAAGTATTATGATAATTATGGTTACGTAGCAGGAAGAACCTCTCATTTTAATGGTGCGACATATAAATTTTCGACAGGGTATGTTCACAAATTGGATAGAAACTCTTCTGATCATCAAGAATTTTGGCAGTATAATGGAAAATGGATACGTGCACAAGACGATTCAGGATATACGTATGCCGAATTTGAGTGGAGTTCTGGGGCGAATTCTTCTGCATATGCTAATTATACTCATATGAAAACTGGATGGAGCTCTTCATTTAGTGTGTCGATGCCGCTAGGAGCGTCGATTTCTGTTTCTGGAACAACCAGTTACGTACAAATACCAAATGCTGCAGTTTCTTTTACGAGATAAAACTATGTCGCAAGTAGATATATAGTGAAGGGTGGCTTGCTATTGAAACGAGTCCTTAGTTATTTCTTGTTGTGTACAATGCTAGTCGGGTGTGGTTCTCAGGAGATACATTTACAGGCTCAGCATTTGGATGAAAAAAGACAAGGTTTTGATAAAGAAGAGGTCGAAAGTTTCATCAGAGAGCCGGAAAAACTGAATAATACAATTAACCCGCAGTTTAAAAATAAAGATATTGTAAATTTATTTCTGCTTGGGTTGACGAAAGAAGAAATGAAGTACATGAATATCGAGGAGTTGTATTTCTTTAGCAATAAAAGCTTGATAAATAAACGGGAAGACCTAAATGAGCAAACGTTAAGAGATATTTTTAAAAAACAGACAAATGATCAAGTCATTCAATGTGATCTCTATAAGCAGATGTTATGTACCGCAACGACAATTTACACAATTCACAAAAAGAGAGTGATGGAATTGACAATGTCTGTTTCCTTGTTAAACCGAAAAGAGCATCGATATGCCGTCGTTTTGTCATACAAATGGCTTACAGATCCGAAAGAAAGGAAGGCGGACTTTTACGGAGTTTTGACGACAGAAAATGCGGTCGTAGATTACGATCAATTTTATAGCTCTTACAAAACATATCGCGACGCATCTCACATGAGCATAAAACATTATAATAAGCCGTATCAATCTTCTGTTGTCGGTTATGTGATAAAAAATTCTTTAAACAAGGAAAATAGTCAGCACTTCGGCTATGTGTATGTCGAAATTGTGCCCTCAGATCTTACCCATAAATACATTGATGTTGAGGGATTTTATGTGCATGCCAATGAAGATCACTCGTTTTCTTTTCAAGATGTTCTTTATGAGAGTGTGAGTGATGATATGGCGATGTTTAAGTCTCCGACTACTCGAATTGCAATTAAAAATTGACGAATGAAATGAACTGAAGTTCCAAGGGAGCGTTTGATCAAAAGTGCTTCCTTCTTTCTTTTTACTTTTTTGGTATTTTTATGGTTCATCACTACAACATGTACTTGACAAGAGAGGAATTTTCTTGAGCCGCCGTGCACGGAAAATCTTATTTACTTATTTTTCCTTATAAGTATAGAAAGGGCGTGTTCTGAAATAATCAAGTACAACTTTCGGTGAAGATCCATTTGTATTATAAATTTACTTCATTTTGGTAAGATAGTACATACGAATTTTTCCCCAGTGGCTTGTTTACTATGCAGGGAAAATTCGTATTTTTTGTCCCCTTATGAATACTTGTATAGCTGCAAACGAGGAGTTTAACTCCCCGTCTTTTCGGCAGTCGAAAAATCATGTTTGCTTGTGTGAAAGCTACAAAGTGCATCTCTGAATGTTGGATGTCCAAGTTTAATTTGTGGTGAAGGGAGTGCTCACCAATTTATTGACAATATTGTTCAATTCCGTTACGGTAGGTTTGTGAACTTTTACACGAGGAGCGAGAAACATGGAGAGAAAAATCGTCTTTTTTGATATTGACGGGACGTTACTAGACCATGATAAACAGTTGCCACGTTCGACATATGAAGCGGTGCAAGCGTTAAAAAAACAAGGAGTATATGTGGCGATTGCAACCGGGAGAGCACCGTTTATGTTTGAATGGATTCGTGAAAAACTTGACATTCAATCGTTTGTTAGCTTTAACGGACAATATGTCGTTTTTGAAGAGGAAGTCATTTACAATCAACCGCTTGATCGCGAACAACTTCGTGCATTAAAACAAATGGCGCACAATCATGACCACCCGCTTATTTTTATGGACGCTGACACGATGCGTGCGAGTGTTGCGGATCATCCGTACATTCACGAAAGCATGGGAAGTTTAAAATTTACTCATCCACCACATGATGAAACGTATGACGAACGAAACGACATTTATCAAGCGCTTTTGTTTTGTAAGCCTGAAGAAGAGCAGCCGTATATTACATCGTTTCCGACGTTTCACTTCGTTCGTTGGCATGCGCTTTCAACGGATGTATTGCCATATGGCGGATCAAAAGCAGAAGGTATAAAAAAAATGATCGAACAGCTCGGTATTGCTCGTGAAAACGTTTATGCGTTTGGCGATGGATTAAACGACGTCGAAATGTTGCGATTCGTCGGTACAGGCGTAGCGATGGGAAATGGGCATGAAGAAGCAAAAAAAGTGGCAGATTTTATTACAAAACCTGTCGAGGAAGATGGCATTTTATTCGGTTTACGTCACCTTGGCTTGTTAAAATAAAAGGGCTCCGTCATGGCAGCCCTTTTTTTAGCCCTTTTTTATAAGGCGAAATGGGGGCGCTTTGCACTTTTCTTATTATCGTTCAATCGGAATCGCGCCAGCGGGCACGTCGTACGGGTTTTGTTTATTAATGTGGTCATAAAACATGATGCCATTTAAATGATCAATCTCATGTTGAAATACGATGGCAGGCAATCCTTTTAAACGCAGTTTCACCGTTTCGCCTTCAAGCGTCGTTCCTGTAACGGTAATGCGCATATAGCGTGGCACGTAGCCAGGAATCGCTTCATCTACAGACAAACAACCTTCTCCGCTCGTTAAATAGCACATCTCGACTGAATGACTGACAATTTTCGGATTAAATAACGCATAGCTATGTAACGTTCCTTTTTCGTCCGTCACATGCACCGCAATCATGCGCTTCGAGACGTTAATTTGCGGTGCGGCTAAGCCGATGCCCGGACGAAGCCCGTATTTTTCCGCTACATCGGGATTTTGGCTCATTTTCACATACTCCAATAAACTCGCTAAAATGCGGCGATCTTCTTCAGAAGGGGGAAGCGGCACTTCTTCAGCTACTTTTCGCAACGTCGGATGACCGTCTTTAATAATATCTTTCATCGTAATCACGTTGTTTCACTCCCTACTCGCATTGTAAACCATTTTTATTATGAAGGATGGAATAAAAAAGTGCAATTGCGTGAGAAACATACATATCCACGTTGTAAAACAGAAATAATACAGATCGACAGAAAATAGTATAACAGATTCATAACACAGTTAAAATTTTCTAAATTTCATTTTTATATAGAACGTTGCAAGCAAACTAATTGACGAGCGTTGTCGAACGGTGTAAACTGAAAGATGTAAAAAGACAGTTGTATTAATCACAATGGTTTTTTTCATTAATACAGCTTTTCATACACAAAACGTAGTAAAAACAAATCGTTTTTGGGCAAATTAAAAGGAGCATCATTTTACGTGTTGAAAAAGAAAGGATGAGGTGAACAACATGGGTAAAAAGCCCCTATTTGATGTGAAAAAGCAACTTGAAAAAGTCGCTGAGCAGTTCCCGACATTTCAAATTTTAAATGAAAAAGGCGAAGTCGTAAACGAAGCGGCGATGCCGAATTTAACAGATGAGCAATTGAAAGAGCTCATGCGCCGCATGGTGTACACGCGCGTGCTTGACCAACGTTGCATTTCGTTAAACCGTCAAGGACGTCTCGGCTTCTATGCCCCAACAGCAGGACAAGAAGCGAGCCAATTAGCAAGCCATTTTGCGTTAGAAAAAGAAGATTTCATTTTACCGGGCTATCGTGACGTTCCACAAATGATTTGGCACGGTTTACCGCTTTACCAAGCATTTTTATTTTCACGCGGTCATTTCCACGGCAACCAAATTCCTGAAGGTGTCAATGTGTTGCCGCCACAAATTATTATCGGTGCCCAAATTATTCAAACAGCCGGCGTTGCGCTCGGTATGAAAAAACGCGGCAAAAAAGCGGTCGCAGTTACATATACAGGTGACGGCGGTGCATCGCAAGGGGACTTCTACGAAGGAATGAACTTTGCCGGTGCATTTCAAGCACCAGCGATCTTTATCGTTCAAAACAACCGTTTTGCGATTTCAACACCAGTCGAAAAGCAATCGGCAGCAAAAACAATCGCACAAAAAGCAGTTGCAGCTGGTATTCCAGGCATTCAAGTAGACGGAATGGACCCGCTTGCAGTATATGTGGCGGTGCGTGACGCTCGTGAGCGCGCGATTAACGGCGAAGGTCCAACGCTCATTGAAACGCTTTGCTTCCGTTACGGTCCACATACGATGGCAGGAGACGACCCAACGCGCTATCGTTCAAAAGAGCTTGAAAACGAATGGGAGAAAAAAGATCCGCTCGTTCGCTTCCGCAAGTTTTTAGAAAACAAAGGATTATGGAGCGAAGAAGAAGAAAATCGCGTCATTGAACAAGCGAAAGAAGATATTAAAGAAGCGATTAAGAAAGCGGACGAAACACCAAAACAAAAAGTAACAGACTTAATGTCGATCATGTACGAAGACATGCCAGCGTTCTTAAAAGAACAATACGAAATCTACAAAGAAAAGGAGTCGAAATAAGCCATGGCGCAAATGACAATGATTCAAGCAATCACGGATGCGTTGCGCGTAGAAATGCGCAAAGACCCGAACGTTCTTGTGTTTGGTGAAGACGTCGGTGTAAACGGCGGGGTATTCCGCGCGACAGAAGGATTGCAAGCAGAGTTTGGCGAAGACCGCGTATTCGACACACCGCTTGCAGAATCAGGAATTGGCGGTTTAGCGATCGGTTTAGCATTACAAGGATTCCGTCCTGTGCCTGAAATTCAGTTTTTCGGATTCGTATATGAAGTGATGGACTCCATTTCCGGTCAAATGGCGCGCATGCGCTATCGTACTGGCGGGCGTTTCCATGCGCCAATTACCGTTCGTTCGCCATTCGGTGGTGGCGTACATACGCCAGAATTGCACGCAGATAGCTTAGAAGGGCTTGTCGCTCAACAGCCGGGATTAAAAGTTGTCATCCCATCAACGCCATATGATGCGAAAGGATTATTAATTTCAGCCATTCGCGACAACGACCCTGTCATTTTCTTAGAGCATATGAAATTGTATCGCTCATTCCGCCAAGAAGTGCCAGAAGGCGAATATACAATTCCGATCGGCAAGGCGGACATTAAACGCGAAGGAACAGACGTATCGGTCATCACATACGGTGCGATGGTACATGAATCGTTAAAAGCAGCAGCGGAGCTTGAAAAAGAAGGCATCTCTGTTGAAGTAGTAGACTTGCGTACGGTTCAACCGTTAGATATTGAAACAATTATCGCATCGGTTGAAAAAACAGGCCGCGCAGTCGTTGTACAAGAAGCGCAAAAACAAGCAGGTATTGCCGCAAACGTCGTTGCAGAAATTAATGAACGTGCGATTCTTAGCCTAGAAGCGCCAGTGTTACGCGTCGCGGCGCCAGATACAGTATATCCATTCTCACAAGCAGAGCCAGTATGGTTGCCGAACTTTAAAGATGTGATCGAAACAGTGAAAAAAGTCATGACGTTTTAATGGAGGGGAATGTCCCCTCCGCATTTAAGAAATAGGAGGTTGAGATACATGACATTTGAATTTAAATTACCGGACATCGGGGAAGGAATTCACGAAGGTGAAATTGTCAAATGGTTCGTCAAACCGGGCGATGAAGTAAACGAAGACGACGTACTTTGCGAAGTACAAAACGATAAAGCAGTTGTCGAAATCCCATCTCCAGTAAAAGGGAAAGTATTAGACATTTTAGTGAGCGAAGGAACCGTCGCAACAGTTGGTCAAACGTTAATTAAATTTGATGCGCCAGGATACGAAAACTTAAAGTTCAAAGGCGATCATGGCGATGAGCCAAAAGTAGAAGAAAAGGTAGAAGAAAAGAAAGAAGAAGTGAAACAAGAGCAAGCCGCGCCAGCACAGCCGAAAAAACGCGTCATCGCGATGCCATCTGTGCGCAAATATGCGCGTGAAAAAGGTGTCGACATTCGCCTTGTTCAAGGGACAGGCAAAAACGGTCGCGTGTTAAAACAAGATATCGATGCATATTTAGCAGGCGGCACAGCGCCACAAACAGAAGCGCCAAAACAAGCGGTCGAAGTCGTTGCGCCAGCACAACAACAAAAAGCAGCACCAACAGCTCAACCAGTTGTCGTTGAAGGTGAGTTCCCAGAAACACGCGAGAAAATGAGCGGCATTCGCCGTGCGATCGCCAAAGCGATGGTGAACTCCAAGCATACAGCGCCGCACGTCACATTAATGGACGAAGTCGATGTGACAAAACTTGTTGCACATCGTAAGAAATTCAAAGATGTGGCAGCGCAAAAAGGCATTAAGTTAACGTTCTTACCATATGTCGTTAAAGCGTTAACGTCTGCGCTTCGCGAATATCCGGCGCTCAACACATCAATTGACGATGCAACAGAAGAAATTGTTCATAAACATTACTACAACATTGGAATTGCAGCGGACACAGATAAAGGCTTGCTCGTTCCTGTTGTTAAACATGCAGACCGCAAATCCATTTTTGCGATTGCAAAAGAAATTAACGAACTCGCAACAAAAGCGCGTGAAGGCAAATTAGCGCCAAACGAAATGAAAGGTGCAACATGCACAATTACAAACATCGGTTCCGCAGGCGGTCAATGGTTTACACCGGTCATTAACCATCCAGAAGTAGCGATTTTAGGCATTGGCCGCATTTCAGAAAAGCCGATCGTGCGCGATGGTGAAATTGTCATCGCCCCAGTATTAGCGTTGTCGTTAAGCTTCGACCACCGTATGATCGACGGTGCAACAGCGCAAAACGCGTTAAATCATATTAAACGTTTATTAAATGATCCTGAATTATTATTAATGGAGGCGTAATGCGATGGTAGTAGGCGATTTCGCAATTGAAACAGAAACTCTCGTCGTCGGTGCAGGTCCTGGCGGTTACGTTGCAGCCATTCGTGCAGCGCAACTCGGTCAAAAAGTAACGATCGTTGAAAAAGGAAACCTTGGCGGTGTGTGCTTAAACGTCGGATGTATTCCATCGAAAGCGCTCATCTCTGCCGGTCATCGTTACGAAATTGCGACACATTCGCAAGATATGGGTATTTTTGCAGAAAACGTAAAAGTTGACTTTTCCAAAGTGCAACAATGGAAAGCAGGCGTCGTCAAAAAATTAACGAGCGGCGTGGAAGGCTTATTAAAAGGAAATAAAGTAGAAATCGTGCGCGGAGAAGCGTATTTCGTTGATGAAAATACCGTTCGCGTCATGACAGAAAATAGCGCGCAAACGTACAAATTTAAAAACGCGATTATCGCAACAGGTTCTCGTCCAATTGAGTTGCCAACGTTTAAATTTTCAAAGCGCGTCCTTGACTCAACAGGCGCATTAAACTTGCCTGACATTCCAAAATCGATGGTCGTCATCGGCGGCGGTTACATCGGTACAGAGTTAGGGACAGCATACGCAAACTTCGGAACGAAAATTACGATTTTAGAAGGTGCGGATGAAATTTTATCTGGCTTCGAAAAACAAATGAGCGCCGTCGTTCGTCGCCGCTTAAAGAAAAAAGGTGTCGACGTCTTTACAAACGCGCTTGCGAAAGGTGTCGAAGAGCGTGAAGACGGCGTAACCGTCACATTTGAAGTAAACGGCGAAACGAAAACAATTGATGCTGAATACGTGCTTGTTACAGTCGGTCGCCGTCCGAATACAGAAGAAATGGGACTTGAACAAATCGGCATTAAAATGACAGAACGCGGCTTAATTGAAATCGACAAACAATGCCGCACAAGCGTGCCGAACATTTACGCGATCGGTGACGTCGTTGCGGGTCCACCGCTTGCGCATAAAGCGTCATACGAAGGAAAAATTGCCGCAGAAGCGATCGCTGGTCATCCATCTGAAATTGACTACTTAGCCATTCCAGCTGTCGTCTTCTCTGACCCTGAATGCGCATCTGTCGGTTACTTTGAAAAACAAGCGATTGAAGAAGGTATTGACGTCATTACAGCGAAGTTTCCGTTTGGTGCAAACGGCCGTGCCCTTGCATTAAACGAAGCAGACGGCTTCTTAAAACTCGTCTTAACGAAAGACGATGGCGTCATTATCGGTGCGCAAATCGTCGGTCCGAACGCATCAGATATGATTGCGGAACTTGGCTTAGCGATCGAAGCAGGCATGACAGCCGAAGATATCGCGATGACGATTCACGCGCATCCAACGCTTGGTGAAATTACAATGGAAGCTGCCGAAGTGGCGCTCGGTAGCCCAATTCATATTATTAACAAATAAAAAGAGGATGGCTTAGCCGTCCTCTTTCTCATTATTTCTCCCTTGCGATCATATGATGTTTGTAAGGGGTGTGTGAGCATGTATGTCGTCTTTTTACTTCAATTACTTATTTGGAGCTTATTTTCACTTGTTGAATGGAGATCTGCCCACGATCATTTTATTTTTAAAGCGTTGCTGTTTATGATGTTTATGTACGTTGCCTTTTTGCTTGCGCTTCGGTTCCGCTTAACGAGAAAGCGCGCATGTTGGACAACCTTATTGACGATTGCTATTTATTTTCTTTGTCGTCAGCTTTTTTGGGCTTATCGCTTATAGTAATACATGATACGTCCGTTGAATAAATGTAGTTTTCCTGCCATTCGTTTAGCGAAAAATTTGCATAGTTCATTCGCTTTTCCTTTATCGCCGTGCGTCGCTTGTTTCGGTAACACAAACTGCACAGCACGGTCATGAATACGACATTCAATCATATGATAGCGGTCGCTTTTTCCAACTAATACAATGCGATCTTCTTTTGCAACGATGTCATACGGGAAAGCAGATTCCGCATAGTCCCAAGCGAGCTGTTCGCCCGTTTTTTGCGCGATGTCTCGAAATTGTTCAAGCAATTGTTTACATTGTTCTAACGTAACCGTCTCCCATGTGGATGCAGGGACAAGTTCAATAGTAGCCGTATAAGCCATTTTGTTCACCTCATATATGTTGAAATCACTTTTATTGTATCACGTACATACGTAAAAAAACAAATAATTGCGAAAATATAAACGGTAAGGTATAATTAGATTTAATCTATCAAAAGGAGGGAATGATATGCACGTATTCGAAAAATTGTATGATGAGCATGAAAAAGTAAAAGTGAGGTTTGTTGGCTTTACGACAAAAGACGTCCGTTACGATTTTGGCATCGTTTACACGAATATGTTTTTTGGTAAACCACTTGTCATCTGTATGCAAACAGGCCGCTCCGCTCTCCTCGATCCGAAAGACATCGAAGACCACGACTATTTACAACGAACGTTCCGCATTGACACGAAAGAACAAGCTGAAGATTTAGCGGAATTTTTCTCAGACATTTTACCTTCTACACCTCATGTTGAACAATATGAGTAAGAGGCGTGAAATACGTCTCTTTTTTTGTTTAAATATGTCATACTAATTCCTATTGACAAAATAAATGTGACATATTATTATGTAATCAGTAAAACGTTTTCAAACATTCCAAAGGAAAAGGGGTTATTGGGGATGGGTACAATTGTATGCCAAACATGCAATGCGACAATCGATCATTTTGAAGATGAAAAAGTAACGGTATTGTACGGTCAATGCAGCGGATGCGATTGTGAAGACGAAGAATAACATATAGCGCGGAATGAATTTTGGGGGATGAGGAGACAATATAGAGAGAAGGGATCGGCACAGTCGGTCTCTTTTTGTTGCTGAAAAAAGCGGAACTCGATGCGAGCTCCGCTTTTTTATTTCTGATGCTCTTTAATGACGCGCAACGTTCGCAACGTATCGTCTTCTGGACCTTGGACAGGTAAACCGACTTCTATATTTTTGCGAATGTAGTTTAAATTTTCTTCCGTAATAATTTCCCCCGGAATGAAAATTGGAATCCCAGGTGGATATACCATGACAAACTCAGCGATAATGCGCCCTGCCGATTCGTCAAACGGCACGACTTCCGTTTCCGAATAAAACGCATCGCGCGGCGTAAGCGCAAGGACAGGAATGTCTGGTAAAAGCACTTTCGGTTTTTTTCCGACTTCCGCTTGATGGCGAAATTCGTTTGATAGATGACGAAGCGCCTCGACTAATACGCTCGTCTCCCGTTCTGTATCGCCCGATGTAATAATACATAAAATGTTATATAAGTCAGACAACTCAACTTCAATGTTGTAACGTTCGCGAAGCCATTTTTCTACTTCATAACCCGTTAGTCCGAGCTCTTTAACTGAAATGATCAGCTTCGTTGGGTCGTAGTCAAACGTCGCTTTTGTGCCGATAATTTCTTTTCCGACGCAATATAAATAGTCGATGTCGTTAATTTGCTTGCGCGTTTCATTCGCAAGGCGAATCGCTTGTTCTGCAAGCTCATGTCCTTCTGTCGCAAGCCGTTTGCGCGCGACATCGAGCGAAGCAAGCAACAAATAAGACGTCGATGTTGTCGTTAACATACTTAAAATCGCCTGCACTCGTTTTGGCGACACAAGCCCTTCTTTCACGTTTAAAATTGAACTTTGCGTCATCGAACCGCCAAGTTTATGCACGCTCGTTGCTGCCATATCCGCACCTGCCTGCATTGCTGATAGCGGCAAATCTTCATGAAAGTGAATGTGTACGCCATGCGCCTCATCGACAAGAACAGGAATGCCGTATGCGTGCGCAATGTCAACGATGCGTTTTAAATCGCCTGCAATGCCAAAGTACGTCGGGTTAATGACGAGCACCCCTTTGGCGTCTGGATGTTGCTTTAACGCCGCTTCTACTGCTTCTGGTGTAATGCCGTGTGAAATACCAAGCTCTTTATCAATTTCAGGATGAACGAAAATCGGTGTCGCTCCCGAAAAGACAATCGCCGCCATGACCGATTTATGCACGTTTCGTGGGACGATAATTTTATCGCCAGGGCCTGCGACAGACATAACCATCGTCATAATAGCGCCACTCGTTCCTTGCACGGAGAAAAACGTATAGTCCGCCCCGAACGCTTCCGCTGCTAACTGTTGGGCGCGTTTAATCATTCCTTTTGGCTGATGTAAATCATCAAGCGGACCGATATTAATTAAATCCATCGCTAACGCATTTTCTCCAATAAAGGAGCGAAACTGCTCGTCCATTCCTGCTCCTTTTTTATGACCAGGAATATGAAATTGAATCGGATTTTTCTTTATATGCTCTAACAGTCCGGTAAATAACGGTGTTTCATACTGTGACAATTTCGCTGCACACCTCTTTAACTTGGATTTACATAAAACAAAGTGAATTATAGCACTTCTTTATACGTTTGGAAAGATGATTTTTTGGCGTTTCATAAAACTTCATGTAATAATTATTGCACATATGTGTTGATTGTATGACTGTAAATGATCAAATTTTCTGTATATATACATCGTAATATTCGTACTCTTCATATACATCTAAAACGATAAACAGTTGTATAGGTGTTTGTAATTTGAATTTTTGGTTGAATAAACTAAAATATTCTATTAAATTCTTTCTAAAAAAAAAAGTAATAATATAATAAGAATGTACCAAAAATTCAAATAGGAGGTATTTTGACTTGAAACGAAAGTTGGTTTTATTTGGTCTATCTGTAAGTTTGCTAGCTTTTGGTGGGGCAGTACAAGCAGGTGCTAGTTGGTCAGAATATAATACAACTGTTCCAAAATTTAATGGAAGTGGCTATACAGGTTATCAAACAAAAGCTTCGTCCGGAACGTATGGTGAATTAAATTCAGCTGTGGTTGGCGGCTCATATACTGTTGATGCGAGAATGGAGGCTAGTTCTGGGACAGGATCATGGGTAAGAAGTATTACAGATAATGATTATCGTAATTTACCGAACTCTGTTCCTAAAGGGCTAAATGCACGAGTTGAATTCAGTAATGATATTACAACACCAGTTGATGTTCAAGTGTCTGGAAAGTGGAGAAGCAATTAAAAAAAGTGATGATCGTGATCGTTGGGGAATTACCTAGACAATCACGATTGGTTTTTTCGCGATGATTCACGAAATGAGGTGGGGAAATGTTACATAACCAATTAGTAGTAGAACTAAAAAGGGCATTTACAAAAAGAAATGTATTTCTGTGGTTAAGCGTGATTGTTTTATTGCCAACGATCAGATTTCATATGATAAGAAATGGCTATCAATTTTATGAACCGGTTGAAGTATTTCAGGAAACCGTATCAGGAATCATTCCGCTGCTTTTTCCTGTTATTGCTATTATTATTTACTTGCCTTCTTTTTTGCAAGAACAAAGAAACAAGTTTATCACATATACTCGTACTAGGGTTCCATTGCGTATTTATATCATGAGTAAAGCGTTAATGAATGCTTTGTTAACCGGCATGGTTACATTTTTGCTTATTTTTATTCCATTTATTTTTATCATGTATGTTGAGAAAAGTTTAGGAATGATTCATTACAGCTCTCTAAATGAAAACGTACATATACCGACTGTGACTTTTTCTCAATTTTTAACGTACGGAGAGTTAGCGTACGGATTCATTTATTCTTTGTGGGTTGCTATAAACGGTGTAGTTTACTCGACAATCGCTTTCATGCTATTACTGAATGTAAGCAACCCATTTATTGCTTTATCGCTTCCTTTTCTTTTTTACCATATTTTAAACTTTGTAACAGGTTTACTTCATGTACCGATGTTTTCACCACTTAGTACGATTTTTCCGTTTAATATTGAACAGCAGCCTTTATGGACCGTGCTCGTCCCATTTTCACTTTTATTTATTGTTTTAATCATCATTTTTATATTTTCTATGAAAAATAAGGAAGAATGGATGATATAAGTGAGGAAGCGATGGAAATATACGATAAAAGAAAGTATAGAACATATGTTTGGTGTAAAGTGGATCGTTGTAGGTGTTGTTTTTTACTTTCACAGCATGATGCTAAAACAAGAAATTGTTCAAGTTGCTTATGAAAAAAAATTACATATTAACAATTGGGATATCACTTTACGTTTACTAAACGATGCATATCTCATTATTTATTTTATTATTCCGATTGTGCTATTTTTTTTAGTAAAATCTATTTTTGTGGACTTTGATTATCAAATTTTAATTCGCTTAAGGTCATTTAAGAAATGGGTATATTATTCGCTGAGAAACTTCTGGATGAACATTTTTCCGTTGCTATTTTTATGGTTTTTTATGTCGTTATTTATGACAATTGGATTTCCGTACTCATGGAACTGGAGTGAACTGAGCGAAGCAGCACATTTTACTAACACTCTTCACGAACTCGTATATTTTTTTAAAAAACCGATATTCGCATTTATCGCTCAGTTTATTTTAGTGCTTTTAACATTTTCATTGTTACATATTGTTTTTGCGATTATATATGTATTAACTAAAAGTAAGCACGTTGTAATTTTTATTAGTATATTATTTTTTCTTTTCAACATTATAGGATTTAAGTTGTTTCCAAATGAGATTGCCTTTTTATCTCCTGTTACGTTTTTTTCAATTACGAGTGGAGTGAATACTTTTCATTCTCCTATACCAGTTTATAGCGTAGTTATTATTTTTCTTGTCTTCTGTGTATGGCTTTTGCAATTTTTAGATGTAAATAAAGGACGATATATTTCATCAATAAAATCGAACACGCCGATTGTTATTTATTTTTCTCTTTGCGTCATGGGAGTGAGTGCAACAGCTCAATCATCAGTCAAATCTTCGCATGCGACAATTTCAGATGTTCTCATCATGTCTTTTGCCGGAGTTAGTGCTGAACGTTTTGCTTATATTCCTTTTTTCTTTTACTTAGTTGTGTTTTTTGGATTTACTTATTTAATCCAGCTGCTTTTTTTAAGTAACGAGATTGAACAATTAGGATACTATAAAATCATTCGTTTTAGAAGTTTAAATAAATGGTTTTGGAGTTGGATGAAGAAGTTAATGGTAATTATCGTTGTATTTTTATTTGGACTAGTCATTCTTTCATTTACGATAGCTGTTTGTTTTGGTGCAAATACCGACTTTTACGTGACGTTACTTCCGAACTCTTTATTTGAGATCGGTTACCACTTTTTCATCAACGGTTTTTTACAAATGATTTTTTACGTAAGTCTAATTTTTATTGTTTCTTGGATAAGCAGAGAGTCAATATACGGTGTCGCTTTGATGAGCATACTTATGGTCGTTATGTTGCCTGGAATCAATGCAAAGGCACTCATTCCTGTAGGATTGAATAGTATCGTTTATTTAGCGGACTATTTCCCTTATTACTTAACCTTTATTTTAGTTATAGCGAATATGATTTCATATGTTATCATTCGATATTTGTTAAAACAAAGCTTGAACATATAAAAATAGGTGGGATGAAAAATGTCTATTATTTCTTTAAAAAATGTAAGTAAATCTTACAAAGGATTGACACTTTTCGAAAACATTGACTTGAATGTGGAAAAAGGAAGAATATACGGTATTGTAGGACCGAATGGCTCTGGTAAATCTGTTTTATTTAAAATGATATGTGGATTTGTATTCCCGGATGAAGGTACTATTATTGTTAATGGAGTAGAAATTGGTAAAAGTAAAAGGTTTCCAGATGATATCGGTATTATTATAGACCGCCCCGGTTACATAGCCAATAAGACAGGTTTTCAAAATTTAAAAGAATTAGCAATGATTAGAGGGAAGATTGGTGATGGAAAAATTTTCGAAACGATGGAATCGGTGGGATTGCAACCGAAGGCTAAACAAAAAGTGAAACATTACTCCTTAGGTATGAAACAAAAACTGGCTATTGCTCAAGCAATTATGGAAGATCAACAAATACTTATATTAGATGAGCCATTTAATGCATTAGACGCACAAAGTGTAGATACCATTCGTCGTTTATTATTATCTTTTAAAAATGAAGGACGTACAATTTTATTGACAAGTCATAACCAAGAAGATATTGATATTTTGTGCGACGATGTTTTTCGTATTAATCGGTATAAATTAGAGCCTGTCGCTTTAACGAAGCGCTAGTCTCTCATAAATGCGATCAGAAAGTAGAAAAGGGTGTCCCATCATTGGTCACCCTTTTCTCGTAAAAAATACATACATAAGATATATTGTTATGAATTTTGATTGAAAATTCATAACAATATATTTGCCTAACAGGAAAATAGATAGATTGGCACGAAGCATATTATAATTGCATGTAAGGGGGAATGATGTGTGAACTGGAACACGAGAGTAACCGAGCTGTTAGGCATCCGTTATCCGATCATTCAAGGTGGATTGGCGTATTTGGCGTATGCTGATTTAGCGGCGGCGGTATCGAATGCTGGGGGGCTAGGGCAAATTACGGCAATGTCGCTTGAGACGCCAGATGAGTTGCGAGAAGAAATTAAAAAAGTGCGTGAAAAAACGGATAAACCGTTTGGGGTCAATTTTGCGATCGGACAACATGGACGTCCGTTTGCACATATGCTTGAAGTAGCAATTGAAGAAAACGTGCCGGTCATTTCGATGACGGGCGGAAATCCTGCCCCTATTTTTGAACAGTTAAAAGGCGTGCCGGTGAAAAAGCTTGTGCTCGTTGCGGCGGTACGCCAAGCCGTGAAAGCAGAAGAGCTTGGAGCAGATGCGGTCATGGTCGTCGGGCAAGAAGGGGGCGGGCATCTCGGAAAGGATGATATCGGGACGTTCGTATTAGTGCCGCGCGTCGTCGATTCCGTATCGATTCCTGTCATCGCTTCAGGAGGGATCGGAGATGGGCGCGGGTTGATGGCTGCGCTTGCGCTTGGAGCAGAAGGTATCGAAATGGGTACGCGCTTTATTGCGACAAAAGAATGCATTCATGCGCACCCCGTATATAAGCAAATGCTCGTTGAACGTTCGGAAAGCGATACGGTCGTCATTAAACGGTCGCTCGGTGCGCCTGCCCGCGCCTTGTTAAACGAATGGACGGAAAAAATTTTACAGTTTGAACAAGAAGGAAAAGGATACGAACAGTTAAAAGAGTACATTAGCGGAAAGGCGAACAAACGATTCATTTACGACGGTCGTACGGAAGATGGATTTGCATGGGCGGGACAAGTGATCGGACTTATTCGTGACGTGCCGACAGTGAGTGAACTTTTTGAGCGCATGATCAACGAGGCGGAACAAATTCGCGCACGTTGGGCAAACTAAAACAGACAGCGAAAAAGAAAGGTGAACAATCATGAAATATGCATACCCGATTGATTACAGTTGGTCAACAGAAGAAATCATCGACGTCATTAAATTTTATGAAGGGATTGAGCAAGCGTACGAACAAGGCATTAAACGAGAGCAGCTTATGAACTTATATCGCCGCTTTAAACAAATCGTCCCAAGCAAAGCGGAAGAGCGAAAACTATGCGATGAATTTGAAAAAGTAAGCAGCTATTCGCCGTACGAAACGATAAAAAAAGGAAAAGAGTTGTCCGCCGGAGATATTGTGAAAATGTAAAGTTGCATATCCCCTTTCCGTTACATAGTATGTAAAAAAGGAATTTTCAGAAAAAAGAATGTTTCAAACGGAAGGGGTGCACAATATGAAAAAAACAGCTGATGCATTTAAGAAAATGGACGGAGAACGACGAATAAAAGTATTAAAGCTTGAAGTCGATTACGAACTAGCCACCCTTTATGAAGCGATGTTAGAAAATAACGAAGCGAAAAAAAACGAATGCAAACGAAAATTAGAAAGACTACGCCAAGAACTTATTCGTCTGTCGACATGAAAGGCGGCAAGCGCCGCCTTTTCTACATAAGTATATGCAGGAGGTTTTATATGTGGAACGAAATTGATCAACATATGCAGCATTGGATTCGCGAAGCAGGGGAGCGCATACGCGATGCGTTTCAAACGAAACTAAAAATCGAAACGAAATCAAGCCCATCCGACTTAGTGACAAACGTCGATCGGGAAATTGAGCAATTTTTTATTGAGCGCATTCGTCGGACGTATCCGACGCATCGCATTTTAGGAGAAGAAGGATTCGGCGATACGCTTGAAGCGCTAGACGGCGTCGTTTGGATCATCGACCCGATTGATGGAACGATGAATTTCGTTCATCAACAGCGCCATTTTGCGATTTCTGTCGGAGTGTTTCAAGATGGCGTCGGCATGCTTGGCTACATTTACGATGTGGCGTTTGACGAACTATATTATGCACAAAAAGGAAAAGGAGCGTTTGTCAACGGCACGCCGCTTCCACCGCTTGAAAAAACGTCGCTTGACCGTGCGATCATTTCACTAAACACGACGTGGGTGACGGAAAATCGTCATATTGACCCGACCGTGCTTGCCCCGCTTGTTAAAAAAGCGCGCGGCACGCGTTCATACGGCTCTGCTGCGTTAGAAATGGCGTATATCGCATCAGGTAAACTTGATGCTTACATTACGCTTCGTTTGTCGCCGTGGGATATTGCCGGCGGGATGGTCATCGTGCAAGAAGTAGGCGGTGTGGTGACAAACTTGTACGGTGAGCCGCTCAATATGATTGAAAAAAGCTCAGTGTTCGTTTCAAAGCCGGGATTGCATGAAGAAATACTTGCGATCATTCAGCGCTAACTACCGATTGTTAGCGCTTTTTCTTTTTTTAAGTGAAAACCCAAGCCCCATCACGCCAAAAAAGACAATGATCGAGCCGATGATCGCTGGCACATGTCGATAAGCGATCGCAATGCCGGTGCTCATTAACGTCATCGTCGCAAGTAGCGCTATCATAAAAAAAAGCGGTTGAAATCGATTCATAAGTTCCCCTCCTCTTTCCTTTAGATTACAACAAAACATTCCGCTTTTCTACTATGTTTGTGCTATAATAGACGCGCAATGTTGAAAAATAGGAGTTGAAAACAATTGAGAAACGATATTCGCAACATCGCGATCATTGCGCACGTTGACCACGGGAAAACGACGTTAGTCGACCAATTGCTTCGCCAATCTGGAACGTTTCGGGCGAACGAACAAGTGGAAGAACGGGCGCTTGACCGCAACGATTTAGAACGTGAACGAGGCATTACGATTTTAGCAAAAAATACAGCCATTCAATACAAAGGCACGCGCA
Source organism: Anoxybacillus sp. TBDG-1 (assembly GCF_054815885.1). Classification (NCBI taxonomy): domain Bacteria; kingdom Bacillati; phylum Bacillota; class Bacilli; order Caryophanales; family Anoxybacillaceae; genus Anoxybacillus; species Anoxybacillus sp. TBDG-1. Next base: position 20,230 of record NZ_JBTZSY010000013.1, on the reverse strand, counting down.
TTAACATTTTAGATACGCCGGGACATGCGGACTTCGGTGGCGAAGTCGAACGCATTATGCGGCTCGTCGATGGGGTGTTGCTCGTTGTCGATGCGTACGAAGGATGTATGCCGCAAACGCGCTTCGTCTTGAAAAAGGCGCTTGAACAAAACTTAACGCCTATTGTCGTCGTCAATAAAATTGACCGGGAATTTGCTCGACCGCACGAAGTTGTCGATGAAGTGATCGATTTATTTATTGAACTTGGTGCATCAGAAGATCAGCTTGAGTTTCCAGTTGTGTACGCTTCAGCGATTAACGGGACGGCAAGTTTAGATGCCGATAAACAAGACGATGATATGACGGCGCTATTTGAAACGATTATTGAACATATTCCAGCGCCAATCGACAATAGCGATGAGCCGCTGCAATTTCAAGTGGCGCTTCTCGATTATAACGATTACGTCGGTCGCATCGGGATTGGACGCATTTTCCGCGGACGCATGCAAGTGGGGCAGCAAGTGGCGCTGATGAAGCTAGATGGCTCGGTGAAAACGTTTCGCGTGACAAAACTGTTTGGCTTCCTCGGCTTAAAACGCATTGAAATTGAAGAAGCAAAAGCAGGCGATTTAGTTGCCGTTTCTGGTATGGAAGATATTAACGTAGGCGAGACGGTATGTCCGCTTGATGCTCAAGAAGCGTTACCTCCGCTTCGCATTGACGAGCCGACGTTACAAATGACGTTTCTCGTCAACAATAGCCCGTTTGCTGGACGGGAAGGAAAACATGTGACAGCGCGAAAAATTGAAGAGCGTCTTCGCTTACAGTTAGAAACAGACGTGTCGCTTCGCGTTGAGCCAACGGATTCGCCAGATGCATGGATCGTGTCAGGACGCGGGGAGCTTCATTTATCCATTTTAATTGAAAATATGCGCCGTGAAGGATTTGAGCTACAAGTATCAAAGCCAGAAGTCATTATGAAAGAAATCGACGGCGTCATGTGCGAGCCAGTCGAGCGCGTGCAAATCGACATTCCTGAAGAATATACGGGGGCGATTATGGAGTCGCTTGGGGCGCGCAAAGGAGAAATGATCGATATGATCAACAACGGAAACGGACAAGTGCGTCTTATTTTCCTCGTCCCTGCGCGCGGATTAATCGGCTATCGGACAGAATTTATGTCGCTTACGCGCGGATACGGCATTTTAAACCATTCGTTCGACAGTTATCAACCTGTCATCCCAGGTCAAATTGGCGGGAGACATCAAGGTGTGCTCATTTCGATGGAGACAGGAAAAGCGACGGCTTATGGCATTATGCAAGTCGAAGACCGCGGTGTCATTTTTATCGAACCGGGAACGGAAGTGTATGAAGGGATGATTGTTGGCGAACATAGCCGCGACAACGATTTAGTCGTCAACGTATGCAAAATGAAACATGTGACAAACGTCCGCTCGTCGACGAAAGAACAAACGGTGACGATGAAAAAGCCGCGCCTCATGACGTTAGAAGAAGCGCTTGAATATTTAAACGACGACGAATATTGCGAAGTGACGCCACAATCGATTCGCTTGCGAAAAAAAATATTAGATAAAAACGAACGCGAAAAAATCGCGAAAAAGAAAAAACTTGCTGAGCAAAAGAAATAGGGGGAGTCGTCATGGATGTGATCGGTCGCCTGTCGTTTTTCGCTTCGCTATACAACGTGCATGAACAACCGACAAAAGGGATGTGGCTGTTGTACGTGACGATCATCGTTTTATCGATCATCGTCTATCGTCTCGGCTTTGCCCGCGAGCTGCCGCTATTAAAAAACGTTGTCATTTATGCGCTACTTGTGCTTGGCTGCACGATTTTAACGTTTTTTGCCGTCTTTTTACCTGTCGCAGAAGGATTGCTTGTCGCAGCGATCGTATTAATCATTTATAAATGGCGGCTTCGCCGTGAGGGGGAACGCGCGTGAAACTACAAGATGCAGTGTACAATTGGTTGACGATTAAAGTGGTCGCACAGGCGCGCCCGGACGATACAGCAGCACAAGAAACAGAACGATTTTTTGCCGATTTGTTGCGTGAAGATCATGCGGTTGAGCAAATCGCATATACAAAAGAAGACGACGTCTATACAGTTACATTTACTGTAAACAACGAATCGCGCACGTTTCGCTTTCCAGCCGAGCTCGTCGAAACGATGCTCGATCAAATCAATCGCGAACCTGAAAAATATGTAAATTACCAATAAGCGCCCATGCATGATGCAGGGCGTTTTTCCTTATTTTAATCGTTTAACATATGGAGGAAAAATGATCCTTATTTGTCGAATAAAGACATCTAAAAAAGTACGCGAGGTGAATGTATGTCCATTGACCACGACCGTCTGTTTAAAGAGTTGATCCAAACGTTTTTTGAGGAATTTATCGTTCTCTTTTTCCCAATGATGCATGAGCATATCGACTTTCGCCACGTATCGTTTTTGTCGGAGGAACTATTTACCGATGTAACGGCAGGGGAGAAAACTGAAAGGCAAGGATAGTTTGATTATCGTTCATATCGAAAATCAAAGCTACGTCCAACCGTCGTTTCCCGAACGAATGTTTATTTACTTTAGCCGCTTGTTTGAAAAATACCGTAAACATATCGTACCGATTGCCGTCTTTAGCTACGATCCGATCCGCGATGAACCATCGACATTTACCCTCCCATCTCCGTTTGGTCATGTGCTTAATTTTCACTTTTTTACTGTGGAGCTTCGTAAACAAAACTGGCGAAACTACATTCGTCAAGACAACCCGATCGCCGCTGCACTACTAAGTAAAATGGGGTATACTGAAAGTGAACGGGTAGAGTTGAAAAAACAATTTTTACGCATGCTTGTCCGAATGGAATTAGACGAAGCGAAACAACGGTTATTGTTTGGCTTTTTTGAAACATATGTGAAACTATCCGATGAAGAAGAACGAAGACTGCGAAGCGAGGTGAATGAAATGGGGACGAAAGAAAAAGAACAAGTGTTGGAACTCATGATTTCGTATGAACGACAAGGCATGAAGCATCTTGTACAAACGATGGTACGGAAAGGAATGAGTGTCCAAGATATTGCACACATCACAGATCTTACGGAAGAAGAAGTGAAACAACTTTTAGAAAAATAAGTTACTTACTCATTATTTATAGCTGTCGTCGCCCACCAATCTCTATGGGTGACGACAGTTTGTTTTCTATAACTTTTTCACATGTAGGACTTTTTTCATTACCATTCCGTTTCATGTTTGCTCGTGCGAAAAAAGCGAAATTTGCCGGTAGCTAGCCGCTCTTTCGTTTTTTTCTCAATGCGATCATGGCAATGTTGGCACATATATGTATGAATCGGGCGGTTGCGCAACCGTTTTGCCAGCAACGTTTCGTCGTCTAACGTATCTATTTTTTCACAAAGAATGCATCGTACTCTCATCGTAAACCCTCACATGTTTTTTTGAAAATTTTTTAAAAAAGATAAGAAAGTATAAAATTTCGAATTGATGTCTAGCTCCAAGCGCCATCGGCTCGAGTCGATTCGCCCCACACTGCGGCGGCGACAGCCTCCCCGGTGGGGCTTGTTCGCTCTTCGCCGATAGGCGGGCGCTTTGCGCTTTTCTTGAAAATTAGTATATCATATCATTTGAAAGTGTGTGAAAAAAAGGTATGATAAAAATAAGGAGGGATACATATGCCAAATGCGGTAGAACCGACATTAATTGAGCCTTTGTTCCAAGCGTTGCAAAAAGAACGATTTATCATTGTATGTACGATCGACCATGAAACAGGCGCGCCCAATGCAAGCGCAATTTCATGGGTGTACGCGCCGGCGAATGATAAAGTGTATTTTGCCGTCGATCAACGCTCGCGCATCGTCGCAAACGTGCAGGCTAATCCAGCTATGTCCATCGTTTTGATCGCTAACGAATCGACGTATTCCATTAGCGGAAAAGCGCATGTGAAAGTTGAAAAGCTAGAAAACGTTCCGTTGAAGCTTGCAGTTATTCAAGTAAATATTGAGGAAGTGCGTGATGTTATGTTTTACGGCGCAAAAATTGCACTCGAGCCGAAATACGAAAAAACGTATGATGCGCAAGCTGCCGCCAAACTCGATCAACAAGTGATGAGCGCGTTAAAACAAGCATAAGCCGAGCATATTGCTCGGCTTATTTCATATGGTCGTTTGATTGTTTTTGTTGCTCTTTTTCTAGTTGCTTTTGTTCACCACCGTTTAACTGCTTATCGTTTTGTCTTGTGGAGCGCGGATTTGTCGTTTGTAAAAAGTCGCTCGGAATTTCAGGCATAACCCGTCCGACAATAGCGGCTAATTCGTCCATAAATCCTTGAATTGGTTTTCCTTTCTCTACTTGCTTTTGAATGGCTCGCAGCCGCGTATTTAAATCTGCATCCGCAATGACGATTGCATTTGCCCCGTACGGATCTTTTTGCAAACTTTCCACAACGGAATATTTCACTGTTCCGACGCGCGACGGATCAAGCTTAGCGTTCACATCGATGCCTACTAACGCATATTTCCCGACAACTAACACGGTCGCATCGTTCACATTCGGCACGCTGCTCGCAAGATTTGCGAGATGACGCGCGATTTGTTGCCCGGATTTATTGACGGTTTTTTCATTTGTCGTATTTTTCACATGAACGAGCGAGTCGCGATCATTCGGTTGCGCTTGTTGTCCGCAAGCGCTTATAAAAAGCAACATGAAGATGATGATATATTTCAATCGTTCCACCCCTTTTCGTCTTTAACTTTATTTTGCAAAACTTCTTCTATCTTTATGCGTCCGTTCATAATATATAAACAACAATCCCGTCCAACGACGGTCGTCAAGGGGGAAAAAGCGTGAGCAAAAAAATATACGTATTAGATACAAACGTGCTTTTACAAGATCCGTATTCCATTTTTTCCTTTCAAGATAATGAAGTGGTCATCCCGGCTGTCGTATTAGAAGAAGTGGACTCGAAAAAACGATATATGGATGAAATAGGAAGAAATGCTCGCCAAGTATCTAAAATTATTGATAGCTTAAGAAAAAACGGGAAGTTGCATGAAAAAATTCCGCTCGATCATGGCGGAGTGTTGCGCATTGAATTAAATCACCGCTCGTTTCAGCAACTACAAGAAATTTTTGTTGAAAAAACAAACGACAATCGCATTTTAGCCGTTGCGAAAAATTTATTGCTTGAAGAACAGACGAAAGAAAACGGTCGCCCTGTTATTTTAGTCAGTAAAGATGCGCTCGTACGTGTCAAAGCCGATGCGATTGGGCTGGAGGCGGAAGATTTTTTAAGCGACCGCGTCGTTGAAATTGACCATATTTACACGGGATTTTTAGATTTGTACATAGACCCAGAACATTTAGTGCGCTTTTATGAAAAAGGCGAACTTGTGCTGGCGGAAATTACAAACCATCCATTTTATCCGAACCAATTTATTATTATGAAAGATGCGCTTGGCGGTTCGTCATCAGCGCTTGGCATCGTCGATCATACAGGAAAAAAAGTGCGCAAACTTGTGTTTCATTACGACCATATTTGGGGCATTCGTCCGCGCAACGTACAACAAACGATGGCATGTGAACTGTTGCTTCGCACCGACATTCCGCTTGTGACGCTCATCGGAAAAGCAGGGACAGGAAAAACGTTACTGGCGTTAGCGGCAGGACTGATGCAGACGGAAGATATGCGGCTATATAAAAAGTTGCTCGTTGCTCGCCCCATCGTACCTGTCGGGAAAGATATTGGCTATTTGCCAGGCGAGAAGCAAGAAAAATTACGACCGTGGATGCAACCAATTTTTGATAACTTACACTTTTTATTCGATACAAAAAAGCCGGGGGAGCTTGATGCGATTTTATCAGGTATGGGCTCGATTGAAGTGGAGGCGCTCACGTATATACGCGGACGAAGCATTCCAGAGCAGTTTATTATTATTGATGAGGCGCAAAATTTAACGAAACATGAAGTGAAGACGATTTTAACGCGCGTTGGGGAGCGAAGTAAAATTGTGTTAATGGGCGATCCGGCCCAAATCGATCATCCGTATTTAGACGAATATAATAACGGGCTCACATATGTTGTTGAAAAATTTAAAGAACAAAAAGTAGCTGGGCACGTGCGGTTAGTTAAAGGAGAGCGCTCATCGCTTGCGCAGCTTGCGGCAGACCTTTTGTGAGAAAAGAGGCAAAACGCCTCTTTTCACTCGACGATAAACGCCCGAACGTGGGTGATTGGGTTGTCGCGATTTGAACCATCGCCAAAATAAATATGGACAGGCCCGTCTTCTTTGAGCGGTTTGCCGTCTTTTGAAAAACATAATAATAGTTCATAAGCATCAGCAAGCGAAATCGTCGTATCGCCGTTTTCTGTGACGATAGTGAAACGTGTTGCATTCTCGTTCGGTTGTGCGTTGCGTAAAAATGGGGCAAACGGCATGCCGAACGTACCGGTTAATATTTTTTCTTTTTCAAATTGCTTTTCCGTTTGCAGCGTCGGAGGCGACACCGCTCCTTCTTGAATTTCACGATCCCAATACGCTGAAATGTTTTGAATGTCGTCTATGTGTTCTCGTTGTTCGATTTGTCGATGATGTGTAAAATAAGTATGTACATCTACTTTTCGATCGTCAAAAATCCATACGCTCGGATCGAGTGTAATCGTAAATTTGACGTTCCCTTTGATGACGATGACCATGTTTATCCCCCCTATATGCCTTTCATTATATGACGAAAGCGCTTGTTTGTAAAATGAATCGGTCAAGACACGATGCTTGCATTTTTTTCGTATTCACGATAAGATGAAGAAACAGGAACGTACGGAACGGAGGGGTCGACGTGACGCCTGAAGTGGCGATAAATTTTCGGGAAAGAGCCTATTCGTTATTGCAAGCCGATGCGGAAAAAATTGTAAAACTAATCCAAGTGCAAATGGATCACTTAACGATGCCGCAGTGTCCGCTATATGAAGAAGTGTTAGATACGCAAATGTTCGGTTTATCCCGTGAAATTGATTTTGCGGTTCGATTAGGACTTGTCGATGAAAAAGACGGGAAGGCCATTTTAGACCGACTTGAGCGCGAGCTTTCAGCATTGCATGAAGCATGCACGAAAAAGAAGAAAAAATGACAAAAACTCAAACGAATTTCGTTTGGGTTTTTTCTGTTTTATAGTACAATGCAAATAAGAAAGTGAAAAGGAAGATGGGGCAGATGCGCTTGAAAACGTTTATGAAATATCATGATTATCCGTTAATCATCGCTGTATTTTTATTATCGTTGTTTGGGCTTATCATGGTATATAGCGCAAGCATGATTACAGCAGTTACTCGTTTTCATACGGCGAGCGATTATTTTTTTCAAAAACAAAAATGGGCGTGGATCATCGGGGCATGTATGTTTTTATTCATTGCATTTGTTCCGTACAAACATTATGCGCGCAAAAAGTTTTTGCAATTCGTTTTTTTTGCCATGCCTTTGCCGCTCATTTATGTCCTTTTGTTTGGACATACAGCAAACAATGCCACGAGCTGGATTAAAATCGGACCTATTAACATTCAGCCCGCTGAATTTGCGAAAATCGGCTTAATTGTATATTTAAGCGGGGTGCTAGCAAACAAACAAAAAAAATTGCAAACTTCCTCGCAAGACGTGCTCTTTCCGATTTATTATGTGCTGTTCATTTGCTTGCTTATTTTCTTGCAGCCAGACGTTGGAACGATGGTGATTATCGCGTTCATTTGCGCAGCGATTATTTTTTCTTCTGCCGCCAGCAAACGGCTATTAATGAAACAGTTGTTATTGTTCGGATTAATTGCTAGTCTTGTCGCGCTTGTTGCCGGTCCGTTTATATATGACAAAGTTTTCACAAAAGTACGCATGGCGCGTATTTACAGTTTTCTCGATCCGTTTGCATATCCTCAAAAAGAAGGATACCAGCTCATTAACTCGTACTTTGCGATCGCAAACGGAGGCTTAAAAGGGCTGGGACTTGGACAAGGCATTCAAAAGTACGGCTATTTGCCGGAAGCGCATACGGACTTTATTATGGCGGTCATCGCAGAAGAACTTGGCTTATTTGGTGTTTCATTCGTCCTTCTTTTATTATCATTTATCGTCTTGCGTGGTTTTGTTATTGCAAGAAAATGCCACGATGCGTTCGGCAGCTTATTAGCGATTGGCATTTCGACGATGATTGGCTTTCAAGCATTTATCAATCTCGGTGGAATTTCAGGAATCATTCCACTTACAGGGGTTACCTTGCCGTTTGTGAGCTACGGCGGTTCATCGCTCGTTTTACTTATGATGTCTGTCGGCATATTAGCAAACATTTCTGCAGTGACAAACTACGAAAAGCATAAAAATGAAAAAAGCAATATTCAAAAAAATGATATTTCTTTTTTGTAATCCTATTTACAAATACAGAAAATTCGTTATAGTTTTTATATGAAGAATAGGGGGAGGATCACATATGAGGCGTATTCAAAAAGTACTTGTCGCAAACCGTGGGGAAATTGCGATTCGTGTCTTTCGCGCATGCAACGAGCTTGGCATTCGCACCGTTGCGATTTATTCGCGCGAAGACGCAGGATCGTACCATCGCTATAAGGCAGATGAAGCGTATTTAGTTGGGGAAGGAAAAAAGCCGATTGAAGCGTATTTAGACATTGAAGGCATTATTGAAATCGCAAAAATGCATGATGTCGATGCGATTCATCCAGGATATGGATTTTTATCGGAAAACATCGAATTTGCGAAACGATGCGAAGAAGAAGGCATCATTTTTATCGGTCCACGCCAAGAGCATTTAAATATGTTTGGCGATAAAGTAAAAGCGCGTCACCAAGCGAAACAAGCGGGTATTCCGGTCATTCCGGGAAGCGATGGCCCTGTGCAAAGCTTGGAGGACGTCTTGCGCTTCGGTGAGACATACGGTTATCCGATGATCATCAAAGCGGCATTAGGTGGCGGCGGTCGTGGGATGCGCATCGTTCGTTCGCAATCGGAAGTAAAAGAAGCATACGAGCGCGCGAAATCGGAAGCGAAAGCAGCTTTCGGTAGCGATGACGTATATGTCGAGAAATTAATTGAAAATCCAAAACATATTGAAGTGCAAATTTTAGGCGATGCATACGGCAACATCGTTCATTTATACGACCGAGATTGCTCGGTGCAGCGCCGCCATCAAAAAGTGGTCGAAGTGGCGCCAAGCGTATCGCTTTCTAAGGAGCTTCGCGAAGAAATTTGCGAAGCAGCAGTCAAACTCATGAAAAACGTGCAATACGTCAACGCAGGAACCGTCGAGTTTCTCGTTTCTGGCGATGAGTTTTACTTTATTGAAGTAAATCCGCGCATCCAAGTCGAGCATACAATTACGGAAATGATTACGGGCATTGATATTGTCCAATCGCAAATTTTAATTGCGGAAGGTCATGCGCTACATAGCGAAAAAGTTGGCATCCCGAAACAAGAACATATTCATGTGCACGGATATGCGATTCAGTCGCGCGTTACAACAGAAGATCCGCTAAATAACTTTATGCCAGACACAGGGAAAATTATGGCGTACCGCTCAGGCGGTGGCTTCGGCGTTCGGTTAGATGCAGGAAATAGTTTTCAAGGGGCGGTCATTACGCCGTATTACGATTCGCTATTAGTGAAAGTGACGACGTGGGCGTTAACGTTTGAACAAGCGGCGGCGAAAATGTTGCGCAACCTGCGGGAGTTTCGTATTCGCGGCATTAAAACGAACATTCCGTTTTTAGAAAACGTCGTCCAACATCCGAAATTTTTAACAGGGGAATATGATACATCGTTTATTGATACGACACCTGAGCTCTTTATTTTCCCGAAACGAAAAGACCGTGGGACGAAACTGTTATCATATATTGGAACGGTCACCGTAAATGGATTCCCAGGCATCGGAAAAAAGAAAAAGCCAGTATTTGATCCACCGCGCATTCCGAAAATAAGCTATATTGAACCGATGCCAAAAGGGACGAAACAAATTTTAGATGAGCGCGGAGCTGACGGGCTTGTCCAATGGATTAAAGAGCAAAATCGGGTGTTGCTAACGGATACGACGTTTCGCGATGCCCATCAATCGCTTTTAGCCACGCGCGTGCGAACAAACGACTTGATGCGCATCGCGGAGCCGACGTCGCGTTTATGGCCGCAACTGTTTTCGATGGAAATGTGGGGCGGAGCGACGTTTGATGTCGCATATCGCTTTTTAAAAGAAGATCCATGGGAGCGCCTCATTCAATTGCGTGAAAAAATTCCAAACGTCCTGTTTCAAATGTTGCTTCGCGCCTCCAATGCTGTTGGATATAAAAACTATCCAGATAACGTCATTCGTGAGTTCGTTGCGAAATCAGCCGAAGCAGGCATTGACGTATTCCGCATTTTCGATAGTTTAAACTGGGTGAAAGGAATGACGGTTGCAATCGATGCGGTACGTCAATCTGGGAAAGTAGCGGAGGCAGCGATTTGTTATACGGGTGATATTTTCGATCCGGCGCGCACGAAATACAATCTCGACTACTATAAAAACTTAGCAAAAGAGCTCGAACAAGCAGGCGCGCACATTTTAGCGATTAAAGATATGGCAGGACTATTAAAGCCGCAAGCAGCGTATACGTTTATTTCCGCTTTAAAAGAGGTCGTCGATATTCCGATTCATTTGCATACGCACGACACAAGCGGCAACGGCATTTATACGTACGCGAAAGCGATTGAAGCAGGGGTAGATATTGTAGATGTCGCTGTTAGCTCCATGGCTGGTTTAACGTCACAGCCGAGCGCCAATACGCTTTATTATGCGCTAGAAGGAACGGAGCGTGCGCCAGAAGTGGATATCGCATCGCTTGAAAAATTGTCGCGTTATTGGGAAGATGTGCGCCAATATTATGCAGACTTTGAAAGCGGCATGAACGCGCCGCATACGGAAGTATATATGCACGAAATGCCGGGCGGACAATATAGCAACTTGCAACAACAAGCGAAAGCAGTCGGCTTAGGAGATCGTTGGGATGAAGTAAAAGAGATGTATCGCCGTGTTAACGATTTATTTGGCGACATCGTAAAAGTGACGCCATCATCGAAAGTCGTTGGCGATATGGCGCTATATATGGTACAAAACAATTTAACAGAACAAGACATTTACGAACGCGGGGACACGCTCGATTTCCCAGATTCTGTTGTTGAGCTATTTGAAGGCTATCTCGGTCAACCGCATGGCGGATTTCCGAAAACATTGCAACGCATTATTTTAAAAGGGCGCGAACCGATTACCGTTCGTCCGGGTGAACTATTAGAGCCAGTCAACTTTGAAAAGTTAAGAGAGGAATTGTACCATCTCATTCAGCGTGAAGTGACTGACTACGATGTGTTAGCTTACGCGCTTTATCCGAAAGTATTTGTCGAATACGCACGCACCGTTGAACAGTTTGGTGACGTATCTGTTTTAGATACACCAACATTTTTATACGGTATGCGTCTTGGTGAAGAAATTGAAATCGAAATTGAAAAAGGAAAAACGTTAATCGTCAAGCTCGTGGCGATCGGTCAGCCACAAGCGGACGGAACGAGAGTTGTTTACTTCGAACTAAACGGTCAGCCACGTGAAATTGTCGTAAAAGACGAAAGCATTAAAACGACGATTGTGGCGCGTGTGAAAGCAGACCGTAACAATCCGAACCATATTGCTGCGACGATGCCAGGGACGGTTGTGAAAGTGCTTGTGGAAAAAGGAGAGAAAGTGAAAAAAGGGGACCATCTAATGATTACGGAAGCGATGAAAATGGAAACGACCGTTCAAGCCCCGTTTTCAGGCGTTGTCAAAGATATTTACGTCAAAGGCGGCGACGCGATTCAAACGGGAGATTTATTAATTGAATTAGCCGAAAAATAAAAGAACGAGGGATCCCTCGTTCTTTTATTTCAATACGGCAGATGGAATAACGTTTGATTCATGTCGTGCTTCCGTTCCTTTTTTACTGCGCGTTGCCAGTAGAACCAAGTAACTTAACACGCCGAACAAACATGAAATGAAAAACGCATGAGCTAAGGCGACGTATAAATTCAATTCCGTAAAGACGACGAGTGCTCCTGTGGCGACTTGGCAGCTGACGAGAATAAGCGCAATAAGCCAACCCCAATATATAATCGGTTGCTGTTTATATCGTTTCATCGCATCGATCGTTGCCACTAAAATCCAAACAAACAATAACCCTGCTGCAAAACGGTGTCCCATTTGTACCCATTCATGTAGTTGCGTCGGGAACAACCGTGTTTGCGCGCAAAACGGCCAGCTCGGGCACGCTAAACTCGCCTGTTTATGCCGAACGAGCGCACCTGTATACACGACGATATAGCAATACGCAATAATGCCGTAAATGTGAAATTTCATCTTGTGATCAAGCACAACAGATGCGGCATCAAATTTTTTATCGACTTCAAAAATAAACAACGTCAATAAAAAGACGGCTGCAAATGAAATTAATGAAATCCCAAAGTGAAGCGCAAGGACAACGTCCGATTGTCCCCACACGACTGCAGCGGCACCGATCAGTCCTTGCAAAACGAGAAAGACGAATGAAACGATCGCCAAAAATTTCGTTTCACGAATATGCCCGATCGCTTTCCAAGCCCAAATTGATAAAATAAGCACCATCAATCCAACGACACCGGAGACGACGCGGTGGCTTAATTCAATCAGCAGCTCTGACGTAATATTAGACGGAATGAGCTGTCCGTGACAAAGCGGCCACGAACGACCACAACCCATACCTGATCCTGTTTTCGTTACAAGCGCTCCACCAATTAAAACGAAAAGCATGCCGATTGTCGTCGCTACAGCAAACCATTTTAAAAGACGTTGCAATGTATTCACTTCCTTAACATAAAAATTTTATATAGCAAATGTCTAGTAAAAACTGTATAATAAATGTGAAATACGTGTGAAAAATTCTACTCTCATATTAGCGGAAAATGTCGAAAAGCGCAAAGTTTTATTATTTTACAATATAGCAAACGTGACAAATGTAGTTGAATATTTGTATGGAGTTTGCTAGAAATATAAGTGCAGTTATTTTTCAACGTTTTCATCGTAATAATCTCTTTTTGACACAAATTCGACACAATTAAGACAAAAAAAGTTCACAAATTGACGAAGAAATGTGCTTTAATATACAGAGACGACATATCGTTATCGTGTATATAATGGAAACGCCTTCAAAGGCATAAGAGAGGAGTGGCGGCACATGGCGGATGTAGTCGAAGATGTAAAAACAACAAAAATACAATCAGGTGCTTTAAAAGATGTGCTGGCAGTCGTGAAAATTGGCATCGTCAACTCCAATTTAATTACGACGTTTACAGGACTTTGGCTAGCTTTTCATTTTACAGGAAAAGGATTTTTAAGCAATTTGCATACTGTATTTTTCGCGCTTGTTGGATCTGCGCTCGTCATTGCAGGTTCGTGCGCATTAAATAATTTTATCGATCGCGATATTGATCATTTAATGGAGCGGACGAAAAGTCGTCCAACGGTAAGCGGAAGTGTAGATCCAAAGCGTGTGCTTTGGTTTGGCGTCCTTCTTGTCGCCGTCGGTACGCTAAGTTTATTAATGACAACCGTTACTGCTGCGGTCGTTGGACTGATTGGCGTTGTGACGTACGTCTTTTTATACACGATGTGGTCTAAGCGAAGCAATACGTTTAATACCGTCATCGGAAGCATTTCTGGTGCAGTTCCGCCGGTTATTGGTTGGACGGCAGTCGATGACGCCTTCCACATCGTTCCGATTATTTTGTTTTTGCTTATGTTTTTATGGCAGCCGCCGCACTTTTTAGCGCTGGCGATGAAGCGATGTGAAGAATATCGTGCAGCGGGCATTCCGATGCTCCCTGTCGTTCATGGATTTGCGGTGACAAAACGACAAATTGTCATTTGGATTGTGGCACTTTTACCGCTTCCATTTTACTTATTTTCATTAGGTGTTCCGTTTTTAGTCATTGCGACGTTGTTAAACGTCGGTTGGCTAGCGCTCGGATTAGCGGGCTTTAAGATGAAAGACGATATGAAATGGGCGAAATGGATGTTCATTTATTCGTTAAACTATTTGACCATTTTATTTGTCACCATGGTTATTGTCACGATTGATTAAAAAGGTTTACAATTCTTTCTTTTTGTAAAGAAAGAATGTATATATTTCACTTTATTTCATAATCGAAAGAGGGGTTTGATTAGGCTATGAAGAAGTGGCTACGAAATTGGCGCTTGGTTTCTCTCGTATCCGCCATGGCGCTTTTGCTAGCTGGTTGCGGTAAGCCGTTTTTATCGACGCTTCAGCCAGCAGGAGAAGTAGCTGACATGCAGTACAAACTTATGCTGCTCAGCACGGCCATCATGGTCATCGTCATTGCGGTTGTAACAATCATTTTCCTTTACGTTGTGACTCGCTTCCGTCGTCGGAAAGGGGAAGAAAACAAAATTCCAAAGCAAGTGGAAGGAAGCCACACGCTTGAAATTATTTGGACAGTTATTCCGATCATTTTACTCATCATCTTAGCTGTTCCAACGGTTTTATACACGTTTAAACTGGCGGATGTAAAACCGATGAACGAAAAAGAACGCGACGTCGTTGTCGTAAATGTTCGCGCGAACTTATACTGGTGGGAGTTTGAGTACCCGGACTACGGCATTATTACAAGCCAAGATTTAGTTGTCCCAACAGGTGAGCGTGTATATTTCAACTTAAAAGCATCTGACGTCAAACACTCGTTCTGGGTGCCTGCAGTTGGAGGAAAAATGGATACAAATACAGATAACACAAACCAATTTTTCCTCACATTTGATGACAAACGTGCCGAAGAGGCAGGACGTCTATTTTACGGAAAATGTGCGGAGCTTTGCGGTCCGTCACACGCTTTAATGGATTTTAAAGTGAAGGCGCTTCCTCGCGCTGAGTTTGATCAATGGATAGAAAAAATGAAAAATGCAAAACCTGTTGCTTCCACAGATCCTGTTGTGAAACGAGGGGAAGAAATTTTTAACAAAAGCTGTATTGGCTGTCACGCGGTGACACCGATTGATGGTCGTCCAGAGCAAGCACGCTTGGCGCCTAACTTAGCGGACTTTGCAGACCGTTCACGCATTGCTGGCATTTTAGAACATAATGAAGAAAACTTAAAAGCTTGGTTAAAAGATCCAGAGAAAATTAAACCAGGCAACAAAATGACAGGCACTTATCCAGCATTGTCTGATGAAGAGCTTGAAGCATTAACAAAATACTTAATGACATTATCAGTTGAGTAAGGGGATTATCGATAAAGGGAGGTTAAACTGTGAGTACGTTAGCTCGGAAAAAAGGTGTCGGCGCAGTCATTTGGGACTACTTAACGACAGTAGACCATAAAAAGATTGCGATTTTGTACTTAATTGCCGGCGGAATTTTCTTCCTGCTCGGTGGTTTAGAAGCGATGATTATTCGCATTCAGCTCGCCGTGCCAAACAATGACTTCATTAGTGCGGGTTTCTACAATGAAGTGTTAACGATGCACGGAACGACGATGATTTTCCTTGCGGCGATGCCGCTCGTGTTTGCGATGATGAACGCTGTTGTACCGATTCAAATCGGTGCGCGCGACGTAGCGTTCCCATTTTTAAACTCGCTTGGATTTTGGTTGTTTTTCTTCGGTGGTGTATTTTTAAACTTATCGTGGTTTTTAGGTGGAGCACCTGATGCAGGTTGGACATCGTATGCGTCGTTATCACTCGCATCACCAACACACGGTATTGACTTTTACGTGTTAGGATTACAAATTTCTGGTCTCGGAACGTTAATTGGTGGGATTAACTTCCTCGTTACAATCATTAATATGCGCGCACCAGGAATGACATATATGCGCATGCCGATGTTTACATGGGCAACGTTTGTTACATCTGCGCTTATTTTATTCGCGTTCCCGCCATTAACAGTCGGTTTGATTTTCATGATGATGGATCGTTTGTTCGGTGGAAACTTCTTTGACCCAGCGCTTGGTGGAAATACGATTATTTGGGAGCACTTGTTCTGGATTTTCGGTCACCCAGAAGTATACATTCTCGTCTTGCCAGCGTTTGGTATTTTCTCGGAAATTTTCGCAACGTTCTCGCGCAAACGTTTATTCGGTTACTCTTCAATGGTATTTGCGACGGTGTTAATCGGATTTTTAGGCTTCATGGTATGGGCGCACCATATGTTTACAGTTGGTATGGGTCCAATTGCGAACGCCATCTTTGCGGTTGCGACAATGGCAATTGCCGTTCCAACAGGAATTAAAATTTTCAACTGGCTATTTACAATGTGGGGCGGAAGCATTCGCTTTACAACGCCAATGATGTATGCGGTAGCGTTCATTCCATCGTTCGTTATCGGTGGGGTGACAGGGGTTATGAACGCGACAGCTGCGGCAGACTATCAATACCATGACAGCTATTTCGTCGTTGCCCACTTCCACTACGTTATCGTCGGTGGGGTTGTATTTGCGCTACTCGCCGGGGCTCACTACTGGTGGCCAAAAATGTTTGGTAAAATGCTAGATGAAAAATTAGGAAAAGTAACATTCTGGTTATTCTTTATCGGGTTCCATTTAACGTTCTTTATTCAACATTTCCTTGGCTTAATGGGTATGCCACGTCGCGTGTTCACATTCTTGCCTGGTCAAGGATTTGAAACAGGAAATATGATTAGTACTGTTGGTGCATTTTTCATGGCAGCAGGTACAGTCGTGTTATTAGCAAACGTTGTTATGACAACAGTAAAAGGAAAGCGCGTTGGCAACGATCCATGGGAAGATGGACGCACGTTGGAATGGGCAGTATCTTCGCCAGCGCCAGAGTACAACTTTGCGCAAACGCCACTTGTACGTGGTTTAGATGCATATTGGATTGAAAAAATGGAAGGCAAAAAAGGGTTAACACCAGCAGAGCCGCTTGGTGACATTCATATGCCAAATCCATCCATTTTACCTTTTATCATTTCGCTTGGCTTATTTGTAGCGGCATTCGGTTTCTTGTTCCATCAAGATCATGCGTGGGGAACACCGGTTGGCGTAGTCGGATTACTTATTACGCTTGGTGCGATGTTCTTCCGTTCAATTATCGATGACCACGGCTTCCATATTCATAAAGAAGAAGTGATGGAAGCAGAGAAGAAGGGGGCTGGGGCATAATGCATGTGGAAGAAAAATTAACGGCAGAGACGTTTCCGGCAGAGCCTGAAAAAGCGACCCTTGAAGGGAAAAATAAGTTTTTAGGTTTCTGGTTTTTCCTCGGGGGAGAGACGGTATTGTTCGCCTCTCTCTTCGCCACATATTTAGCGCTGAAAGATTCTGTAGCAGGCGGGCCATCTGGAAAAGAATTGTTCCAAATGCCAATCGTCTTTTTAGCGACGATGCTACTACTTACAAGCAGCTTAACAAGCGTATACGCAATGCATCATATGCGTAATTTTGACTTTAAAAAAATGCAGCTTTGGCTCGGCATTACCGTATTGCTTGGCGCAGCCTTTTTAGCGCTTGAAATTTACGAGTTTACAGAGTACGTACATGAAGGATTTAAGTTTTCAACGAGTGCGTTTTCTTCAGCGTTTTATACGTTAGTTGGGACGCACGGCGGTCACGTGGCGTTCGGTTTACTTTGGATTATTACATTAATGGTTCGTAACGCAAAACGTGGGTTAAACTTATATAACGCACCGAAGTTTTACGTCGCAAGCTTATATTGGCACTTTATCGACGTCGTTTGGGTGTTCATTTTCACGGTCGTATACTTAATGGGAATGGTGGGGTGATTGTATGGCAAATCATACACATGTACAAAACCCAAAAGTAGATGTGCAATATCGTCGTAAAAAAAATGCGGAAGAAATGAAACATCAAATCATTTCATTTACGTTAATGATTTTCTTAACGCTCATCGCTTTTTTTGCGGTTGGATATGAAGGATTTTCCGCTTGGTTTGCTGTACCGTTCATTTTGTTGTTAGCGGTTGTGCAAGTCATTTTCCAACTGTATTACTTTATGCATATGAGTCATAAAGGGCATGAACTTCCAGCGCTTTTCTTATACGGTGGTGTCGTTGTAGCGTTCGTTACCATTTGGGCATTTTTAACGATCGTTTGGATTTAAGAAGCTAGCATCTGCTAGCTTCTTTTCTTTTCACGTTTGTTACGTTTGTAGTATAATAAAATCGGAAAAAAGCGAGGTGAATATGATGCCGTTAAGTATATTTGGTTTTGAAGCGATGTGGAGTCCGTACTTTTTCATTTTTTTAGTCGCTGTGACGATCGCCTATTTTTGGCTCGTAAACCGTTCAAAACAGCCGACGACGACAAAACAAAAAACGTTGTTTGTTACTGCGATTGTTTTGCTTTACATTTGCAAAGGTTCTCCGGTCGATTTGTTAGGTCATTTAATGTTTAGTGCGCATATGACGCAAATGGCTGTCCTTTATTTAATGGTGCCGCCGCTTCTCATTAAAGGCATTCCATCGTGGATGTTTGAAGCGCTTTTTCGTATTCAAATCATTCGTTCAACGTTTATGTTTTTCACGAAGCCGCTCATCGCCTTATTTTTGTTTAATGGGATTTTCTCGTTATATCATGTGCCGCTTATTTTCGATGTTGTAAAAACAAATATGTGGCTACATGCGTTCATGACAATTGCCATTTTTATTTCCGCGATGATCATGTGGTGGCCACTCGTCAATGAAGTAAAAGGCTTTTCAACATTATCTGGCTTGAAAAAAATCGGCTACATTTTCGCTGATGGAGTGTTGCTTACACCAGCATGTGCGCTCATTATTTTTGCCGATACGCCGTTATATGCCACATATTACGATCCTGCTGCATGGATGAACGCGTTAGCGCTTTGTGTGCCACAAAGCACGTTATCATCGCTTGAGTTGAGCGGACCAGAAATGTTTAGCTCGATGTCGTTACTACACGACCAACAGCTCGGTGGTGTATTGATGAAAATTATTCAAGAAATTGTATACGGAGTCATGTTGTTTTACATTTTTATTGCATGGTATCGGAAAGAACGAGATGAGGAAACGATCGCTGTTCAAACAACAAAATAAAGAGGGGAGAAGTTATGGTACCGATTTTACCTACGATTAGTACAAGCTTTATTGTCATTAGTGCGATTCTTGTAGCGGTTGGCTGGTATTTTATTCGCCAAAAGCAAGTGAAGAAACACGAAAAAACGATGTGGCTTGCCGCCGCTTTTGCGCTTGCCTTTTTCATCATTTACTTGTCGCGTACGATCTTTATTGGCAATACAAGTTTCGGTGGTCCAGACGATATAAAAATTTATTATACAATCTTTTTGTTTTTCCACATTTTTTTAGCGACTGCGGGTGCCGTTTTTGGCATTGTGACGTTGCTTTCCGCGGTGAAAAAAAATTGGGTACGCCATAAAAAAATTGGTCCAGTGACAAGCATCGTTTGGTTTTTCACCGCAACAACAGGCGTTGCTGTTTATTTGTTGTTATACGTGTTTTACCGTGGCGGTGAAACGACATCTGTCATTAAAGCCATTTTAGGATTTTAAAAAGAGGGTGAATTGTCACCCTCTTTACAATTTAAAGTTGAATTTAATAATACCTGCTTCTTTCGCTGATTTTATGCCGATCAGTAGCAGTGGGAATAAGATAAGTCCGAGCCCCCCCATGATTTTTACACCTAAATACATGGAAATGAGCGTGGCTAGCGGCGACAACCCGATATGCGCTCCCATGATTTTCGGTTCAATTGTGCGGCGTAAAATAAGCAAAACGACGCCAAGAATTGATAGTTTTGTGGCTAATACAGTGTCCCCTGTGATGAAATGGAAAATAGCCCATGGAGCCATCACGAGAATGGAACCAATAATTGGAATGAAGTCGACCACCCAAATGATAAACGCAGTAAACAACGCCACTTTTGGTGTAATAAGCAACAATCCTACTAGCGATACGGCAAAAATAATTAAACTAACGAGAAATTGTGCTTTCCAAAAGCCGAATACGACATATGATAGACGAGACATCATAAAATGTACTTTTTCTTTCGTTTCCTCTGTTAAATGCGAAAAGATCGCTTCGCGTATTTTCGGTAAGTCGTGCATAAATAAAAATAAAGTACTGTAGTTGAGCAATTTTTGTTACAATAATTACCATTTAAAAAGAGACAAACGG
>NZ_JBTZSY010000012.1:0-63665 GCF_054815885.1 Anoxybacillus sp. TBDG-1 | reverse complement strand
ATAAATTGTATATAGAGTTTTATGGATTTTTACAAAAACATTTTAACAGTTACTAACCTCCTTTCTACAACGTAGTTTAACACATTTCCATTGAACATCTAAAAAAAATATGGTAGATTGAGAACGGTAGTACATTAAATTCATACTATACTTATAGGAATTATATAATTATGGAGTGTGACATCATGGGACGTGAATTTTTAGACATCTTTGAAACGTGGGCACAGTCGTACGATTCGTCAGTATACGGGCACGATGAGCAATATCGTGACGTATTTGACGGATATGAGACGATTTTAAATACAGTCGTTGAAAAAAGTGGCGATGTCGTTTTAGAGTTTGGCGTTGGCACAGGAAATTTAACGAAAAAGCTTATCGAGGCGAAAAAAATAGTGTACGGCATCGAGCCGTCTGCACCGATGCGCGAGCTGGCGAAAGAAAAACTTGGAGATATGTCCGTTGAGGACGGTGACTTTTTACAATTTCCGTTGCCGAATGAACCGATCGATACGATCGTGAGCACATATGCGTTTCATCATTTAACAGATAAGGAAAAAGAAGAAGCGATCGGCAAATATAGCGCACTTCTTCGTAAAGGTGGTAAAATAGTGTTTGCTGATACAGCGTTTATCGACCGCGAAGCGCACGAGGCGATGATTACAGAAGCAAAACAAAAAGGATTTGTTGACTTAGCAGAAGACTTACAGCGCGAATATTACACCACAATTCCTATTCTTGAGCGCGCGTTTACAACAAACGGTTTTACCGTCACCTTTACGCCAATGAATCGTTTCGTTTGGTTGATGGAAGCTGTCAAACAATAAGTGAAAGAGGTTGAAACGATGAAAATAGCAATCATTGGAGCGATGGAAGAAGAAGTGGCGATTTTGCGCGAAAAAATTGCCGATCGAACAGAAACGACGGTAGCGAATTGTTCTTTTTATAGCGGCACGTTAGATGGAGCAAACGTCGTGTTATTAAAATCAGGCATCGGAAAAGTGAACGCGGCGATGTCGACGACGATTTTGCTTGAACGTTTTGCCCCAGATGTCGTTATTAACACAGGTTCGGCTGGCGGTTTTGCGCCATCATTAAACGTTGGAGATATCGTCATTTCGACTGAAGTTGTTCATCACGACGTCGACGTCACCGCATTCGGCTACGCTTACGGTCAAGTGCCAGGCATGCCAGCGCGATATGTTGCGGATGAGCGATTAGTACAAGCGGCTGAAACGAGCGCAGCCCACATTCGTGACATTCAAGTGGCAAAAGGATTAATTGCGACAGGCGATTCATTTATGCACGATCCAGCGCGCGTCGATGTTGTGCGCAAGCAGTTTCCAGACTTATATGCTGTGGAAATGGAAGCGGCTGCGATTGCGCAAGTATGCCATCAGTTTGGCGTGCCGTTTGTCGTTATTCGCGCATTATCGGACATCGCTGGCAAAGAGTCGAACGTATCGTTTGAACAATTTTTACAAAAAGCAGCCCTTCATTCATCTGAGCTTGTGCAATTAATGGTGAACGAGTTAAACAAATAGGAGAGTTTTCCTCTCCTTCTTTTTATCTTTCGGGAGGTTACATCATGAAAGTAGCGAAAAACGTGCATGAATTAATTGGGCATACGCCGATCGTTGAAATTACACAGTTCCCGCTTCCAAAAGGGGTGCGTATATTTGCGAAATTAGAATATTTGAATCCGGGTGGAAGCGTCAAAGATCGTCTAGGACAAGAATTGTTAAACGATGCGCTAGCGACAGGAAAGTTAAAAGAGGGCGGAACGATTATTGAACCGACGGCAGGCAATACAGGGATCGGTCTTGCGCTTGCAGCGATCGGGAAAAATATTCGCGTCATTTTTTGTGTTCCAGAAAAATTTAGCATCGAAAAACAACAACTGATGCGCGCGCTTGGCGCAACGGTAATCAACACCCCAACGAGCGAAGGAATGGCGGGAGCGATTCGAAAAGCGAAAGAACTAGCCGCTGAAATTCCAAACTCCTATTGCCCGCAACAATTTGAAAATCCAGCGAACCCACGCACGTACTACAAAACGCTTGGCCCAGAAATTTGGGAGCAACTGGACGGAAAAATTGATATTTTCGTTGCTGGTGCTGGATCAGGCGGCACATTTATGGGAACGGCGAAATTTTTAAAAGAGAAAAATGCGCGGATAAAAACGGTCATCGTTGAACCTGAAGGCTCGATTTTAAACGGTGGAGCACCGGGTCCACATCGCACGGAAGGCATCGGCATGGAATTTTTGCCACCATATATGGATACAAGCTATTTTGATGCCATCCATACGATTTTAGATGACGATGCGTTTCAGCGCGTCAAAGAGCTTGCTCAAAAAGAAGGATTGCTTGTCGGCAGCTCATCTGGCGCCGCGTTTCATGCGGCGTTGCTAGAGGCGGAACAAGCGAAAGAAGGAACGAACATCGTCGTCATTTTCCCGGATAGTAGCGAACGATATTTAAGTAAACATATTTATGAAGGTGGGATGTAACGTGAGAAGAAAAACGAAACTCATTCATGGCGGCATTGCGGGAGATGCCCATACAGGTGCTGTATCTGTTCCGATTTATCAAGTGAGCACGTATAAACAAGAGGAAGTCGGGGTGCATAAAGGATATGAATATTCGCGCACAGGCAATCCGACCCGCCATGCGTTAGAGGAGCTCATTAAAGATGTGGAAGAAGGATATGCTGGCTTTGCGTTTAGCTCAGGTATGGCAGCCATTACTGCCGTCATGATGTTGTTCAATAGCGGCGACCACGTCATTTTAACTGACGATGTATATGGGGGCACATATCGCGTCATGACGAAAGTATTAAACCGCTTGGGCATTGCATCAACGTTTGTCGATACGAGTGACTTAGCGAACATTGAAGCGCACATTCAACCAAATACGAAAGCGATTTACATCGAAACGCCGACAAATCCGCTTTTAAAAATTACTGATTTACAAGGCGCATCAGCGATTGCGGAACGTCATGGACTATTGATGATTGTCGACAATACGTTTAGTACGCCATATTGGCAAACACCAATTTTGCTTGGCGCAGACATCGTCATTCATAGCGCGACAAAATATTTAGGCGGACATAGCGATGTCGTCGCTGGGCTCGTCGTCGTCAATAACGAACAACTCGCAAAAGACATTCATTTTATTCAAAACTCGACAGGTGGCATTCTCGGTCCACAAGATTCATGGCTATTAATGCGCGGTATAAAAACGCTCGGCATTCGCATGGAAGAACACGAACAAAATACGCGCAAAATCGTTGAATTTTTAACCAACCATCCAGCTGTCACACGCGTATACTATCCGGGTCTTACGTCTCATCCAAACTATGACGTAGCGAAAAAACAAATGCGTGGCTTTGGAGGCATGGTTTCATTTGACGTCGGCAGCGCTGAAAAAGCGGAACAAGTGTTGACGCGCGTCCGCTACTTTACGCTAGCGGAAAGTTTAGGAGCGGTGGAAAGTTTAATTTCACTCCCAGCAAAAATGACGCACGCCTCTATTCCGAAAGAGCGCCGCGACGAATTGGGCATTACCGACGGGCTCATTCGCATTTCTGTCGGATTAGAAGATGCCGACGATTTAATGGAAGATTTAGCACAAGCGTTGGCATAAATTACATCGTCTCCTTTTTTCTTTTCTATGATACATTGAAAGAAGGAAGGGGGACGGTTATTTTGGATGAACAAAAGCGAAATTGGTTAGGAAAAGCGCGTGACTATAAAGCATACAGTCTCGTTTTATTTGCTGTTAGCGCGTTTTTATATGTCGGCACACTCATTCCAAACGCTATCGACGAAGCAAAGCGACCACTTGTGCTCGGCGTAGTATTCGTTCTCATGCTTGCCTCTATTTTTTTCACTCACCGTTCGCACGCATACACACGAAAAATAGAAGAAGATGCATAAACCCATTTTCGAACAAAGAAAAAACGTGTAAAATAAAAGAAAATGGGCAAAGGGGGAATGCACGATGATGTGGATGATTACAGGTCTAATTATTACAGCCGTCATCGGTTTTGTTATTATCGCGGAAGTGAACGCAGAAGCATAAAAAACAGTCTCCAAATCGGAGGCTGCTTTTTATATCCGATATATTTGTGCACAATTTCACAACTGTCGTCGACCTCCAATCGTGCAAAAACTCTGGGGGATCGACGACAGTTTATTTTTTTGCGAATTTTTTAGTGATATCAATAAATACAGAGCATTGACTGAATTTTCGGATGGATATATAATAGAGTTGTATAGCTTTTCCATATGTTGATTTATCAACGCTTTTTTGGGGTTTGTATCGTACCTATGAGGAATTGAAACATCAATAAAAAAATGTTAGCCAAAAAACATTTTGATAGTTTTTATCGTACCTATAAGGATTAAAAAAGCTGTTCCGAAGTGTTGTTCGGAACAGCTTTTATGTTGTTTATACGTTCCAGAGACCTTTCTTTTGTTGGCGTGCTTTTCGTTCGGCTATACATCAATGTATGAACATTTGTTATAATGTATTTACACGATTATTTCCTTTATTGACAATGATAGATAGATAATCCTTTTTCACTTTTATTTTTTTAGATATTTAAAAACGTGATAGTGAATTTTGTCGAATTTGTTCACAAGAAAGTTATATGGTAGTAAAATAAAGGAAAGATAGAAGCTGCAGGAGGTAACACCATGGATTCCATTCAATTTCAAGATAAAGTGTCGTTTATATGGGCGAATGCAGATTTGTTGCGCGGAGATTATAAGCAATCGGAATATGGAAAAGTGATTCTACCGTTAACGGTGATTCGGCGTATTGATGCGGTGCTAGAACCGACGAAGGAAGCGGTTCTTTCGCAATTGGAAGAATTAAAAGCGATGGGAATGACGATTGAAGACGGGGATTTTTTACTTCAACAAGCAGCGGAGCAACCTTTTTACAATACGTCGAATTTTACGCTAAAAAAATTGTTGGACGATCCGCAACATATTGAAGACAACTTTAGAGACTATTTATTTGGATTTTCGCAAAACGTACGAGATATTATTGAGCATTTTGATTTTGATAAACAAATTAGCCGTTTAGCTAAAGCTAATTTGCTTTATTTGCTCATTCAAAATTTTGCAACCTTTGATTTGCATCCAGATCGCGTGTCAAACGTGGAAATGGGATACATATTTGAAGAACTGATTCGGCGCTTTTCGGAGCAATCGAATGAGACGGCAGGGGAACATTTTACGCCGCGTGAAGTCATTAAGCTAATGGTCAATTTGCTTTTTATTAATGGTACGGATGAACTTACAAAGCCGGGAGTTATCCGTTCGATTTATGACCCAGCCTGCGGAACAGGCGGGATGCTTTCTGTTGCTTCCGAATATATTCGCAAGCTAAATGAACGGGCAGAATTGATTACGTTTGGACAAGAATTGAACCCTGAATCGTATGCGATTTGTAAAGCCGACATGCTTTTGAAAAACGATAACCCGCAAAATATTAAACTTGGGAATTCGTTTTCAGAAGATCAGCTTGCCAACGAGAAGTTTGATTACATGTTATCTAATCCGCCATTTGGAGTGGACTGGAAAAAAGTACAAGATGTCATTAAAGCAGAGCATGAAACACTTGGATTTGAAGGGCGTTTTGGTGCAGGGTTGCCGCGTGTGTCGGACGGTTCGCTACTATTTTTGCAACATATGATATCAAAAATGAAGCCAGCGTACGAAGGCGGCTCTCGAATTGCGATCGTATTTAACGGTTCTCCGCTATTTACAGGAGGGGCTGGAAGCGGAGAGTCGGAAATTCGGAAATGGATTATTGAAAACGACTTATTAGAGGCAATTGTCGCGCTGCCTGACCAACTTTTTTACAATACAGGAATTTCCACCTACATATGGGTGCTAACGAACAAAAAAGAAGAAAAACGAAAAGGAAAAATCCAGTTAATTCAAGCGACACATTTGTTCCAAAAAATGCGCAAGCCGTTAGGCGAAAAGCGAAACGAACTGTTAGATGAGCATATTGACGAAATTACACGGTTGTACGGTGACTTTACGGAAGGAAAGTATGTCAAAATTTTTGACAACGAAGATTTTGGATATAGACGGATTACAGTAGAACGACCATTAAAATTAAAAATAACGGTTACGAAAGAAAAGCTAGCCGTTTTAGAAGAAGAAAGTGCGTTTGTTAACTTAGCAAAGTCTAAGAAAAAAGGAGAAGCGGCGAAAGCGGAAATAGAAGAAGGGCAACATCTGCAGCAACAAATCAAAACTCTCCTTCTTTCGTTTGAAGGGCAAATTTTTATGAGTCGGGATGCGTTCCTAAAGCAATTGAAGAAAGCTGCCCAAGCACAAAACGTGAAGCTGAGCGCAGCTATTGTAAAAGCGATTATCTCCGTCTTTGGTGAACATGATGATGACGCAGAGCCTTGCAAAGACAACAAGGGCAATCTGGAACCTAATCCAGAACTGCGCGATTACGAAAACGTACCGTTGAAAGAAGATGTAGAACAATACTTCGAACGCGAAGTCAAACCGTTCGTTCCAGATGCGTGGATTGACCATGACAAGACAGTGGTGGGGTATGAAATTTCGTTTACACGTACTTTCTATGAATTTTCTAAAGTAGAACCCCCTGAAAAAATTGCCAGCGAAATTAAAGAACTGCATGAAGAAATACAGAAGCTGATGGGGGAGTTATTCGTATGAATGTCAAAAAATATCATTCATTAAAAGAAAGCGGTGTCGAATGGATAGACAAAATTCCGGCTCATTGGGAGCTAAGAAGAATCGGTCAACTATTTACGTTTAGAAATGAAAAAGTAAGTGACGAAGAATACATGCCCCTATCCGTAACAAAAGATGGGGTGGTTCCCCAGCTCGAAAATGTCGCCAAAACCATACATAATGAAAACAGAAAAAAAGTATTAAAGGGCGATATTGTGATTAATAGTCGTTCAGATAGACGAGGCGCAAGCGGTTTAGCGATGTTGGATGGGTCTTGTTCGCTTATTAATCACGTACTCGAACCGAGAGTCGAACTTGAAGGGAAATATATTCACTATCTTTTCAAAAGTGTACCGTTTTGTGATGAGTATTATAGATGGGGTACTGGAATTGTAGACGACCTATGGTCTACGCAAAAAGATCGAATGAGCCAAATACAAATACCTTTTCCGCCGATTAATGAGCAGAAACGTATTGCTCGATTTTTAGATGATAAAACTAATGCTATAGCTAAGTTAAAAAAGATGCTAGAAGAAAAGATTAATAAATTAAAGGAATACCGTTCCTCTTTAATCACCCAAGCCGTCACAAAAGGACTCGATCCAAACGTTCCAATGAAAGACTCAGGGATTGAGTGGCTAGGGGAAGTGCCGAAACATTGGAGAATAAGTAAGATAAAGTACTTGGCTCATCCAACAGCAGAGAAGGTAGGAACTGGGTTCCAAGGATCATATATTGGGTTGGAAAACATTGAATCATCCACAGGTAAATTAATTGGAAATATGGCTATAGCTGAGATTACAGGGGAAGCACTTCTCTGTAAAAGAAACAACGTCTTATATTCCAAATTAAGACCATATCTGAAAAAGTGCATAACAGTAGACAAGGAATATGCATGTACAACAGAACTGATTATATTAAAACCTAACATGAAAGTCCTGCCTGATTTTTTAAAATATTTACTTATTTCTGATGGAATCACAGGTTGTATAGATTCTACAACATATGGTGCAAAGATGCCGAGAACTAACTGGGATGTAATCGGAAATGTATTGGTTTACATCCCACCTTTAGATGAGCAATCTAGAATCGTAGGTTTAATAGATAATAAATTAAAGTTGATTGATAATTTGATGCATAAGTTAAATGAAAAGTTGCATAGTTTAGACACCTACCGCTCTTCGCTTATTACCGCAGCGGTGACGGGGCAGATAGATGTTTCTGATTGGAAAGAAGCGGAGGAGGAGCTAGAGACGATTTTGTAAGGGGCGATGAGGATGGCAGTGGATCGTTCAGAAAGAGCGCTTGAAACGGCGATTGAAGTGGATTTATTGGAAGCTGGCTACGTGCGCGGAGTAGGCTACAACCGCGAGACGTGTTTAGACCATGACACGTTAATCGCATTCATCCAAACATCACAGCCTGCCGTATGGCAAAAGCTCGAAAAACATTTTAAATCGGATACAGCCGATCAGATTATTGCAAGATTAATGAAAGAATTGGAGCTTCGCGGTACGTTAGACGTATTGCGAAAAGGGATCGATTTGTTTGGACAACAAATTAAGCTCGTTTATTTTAAGCCGGAGCATGAACTTTCCGAACAGGCGTTGGCTCGCTATGAAGCGAACCGATTTACCGTGTCACGGCAAGTACACTACTCTAACCAACACCAAAAATCGCTAGACATGGTGTTAGGAGTGAACGGGATTCCGATTGTTACGATGGAGCTGAAAAACCGTCCCACCGGGCAAAACGTCAACCACGCGAAACGGCAATATAAACAAGACCGTGATCCAAGGGAAACGATGTTTAAGTTCACCAAACACCCGATTCGGACGCTTGTCCATTTTGCCGTTGACCATGATCTTGTGTATATGACGACTAAACTTGCCGGCGAATCGACGTATTTTCTTCCTTTTAACAAAGGATATAACGGTGGGGCGGGAAACCCTCCTTCCGCTGGATTCCAAACAGAATATTTATGGAAAGAAGTTCTCGTTCCCGATTCTTTGTTGGAGATTTTGCAGCGCTTTATGCACTTAGAAGTAGAAGAAAAGGACGGGAAGAAAAAAGTTGCGATGATTTTTCCGCGCTATCATCAACTCGATGCCGTTCGGAAGATCATCGCCGATGTGAAAGAGAAAGGGGCAGGAGAGTCGTATTTAATCCAACACTCCGCTGGTTCAGGAAAGTCCAACACAATCGCTTGGCTCGCTCATCGCTTGAGTGGTCTTCATAAAAATAACGAACCAGTTTTTCACTCTACCATTGTCATTACCGACCGTGTCGTTCTTGACCGACAGCTTCAGGGGACGATTGCCCAGTTCGAACAAACGTTAGGGGTTGTGCAAAAAATCGATAAAAACTCTGCACAACTAGCCGAAGCGATTCAAACCGGAAAGAAAATTATTATTACAACGCTGCAAAAATTCCCTTTCATTCTTGATAAAATCGAACAACAACAAGGGAAGCGCTTTGCCATTATTATGGACGAAGCCCATTCTTCACAAACGGGCGAAACAGCGCAAAAAGTACGTGAAGCGTTGCGCGATTATACGGTTAGCGAAAGGGAAGAAATAGAGGCGGAGCTTGCCGAAGCGACAACAGATAGTGAAGCGGAATTAATTAAAGAAGTGTCCAAGCGTGGACGTCCTTCTAATATTAGCTTTTTCGCCTTTACCGCAACACCAAAAGCGAAAACGCTTGAAATGTTCGGAACGTACGACGGAGAAGTGCCGCGCCCTTTCCATCTATACACGATGCGCCAAGCAATTGAAGAAGGATTTATTTTAGACGTATTGGCGAACTATATGACGTACAAAACGTATTACAAACTTTCCAAAGCGATTGACGATGACCCGGAATTAGATCAAAAGAAAGCGAAAAAAGCGTTGGCAAAATATATGGCGTTGCATCCGTATAACGTAGCACAGAAGGTAGAAATTATTGTGGAGCATTTTAAAACGGCTGTACGCCATAAAATCGCTGGACAAGCAAAAGCAATGGTTGTTACCGGAAGCCGCCAGCAAGCGCTTCTCTACTACCGAGCGATGCAACGTTACATGAAGGAAAAAGGATATCCATACGGGGTGTTAGTTGCCTTTTCCGGCACGCTGTATGACGATGTAACAGGAGAAGAAGTAACGGAAGCTCAAATCAATGGATTTGCAGAAAGTGAGTTACCAAAAAAATTTAAGACGGACAAATACCAGTTTTTAATTGTCGCCGATAAATACCAAACGGGTTTTAACGAACCGCTATTGCATACGATGTACGTCGATAAAAAACTTTCCGGCATACAGGCAGTACAGACGCTTTCTCGCTTGAACCGGACACATCGAGCGAAGCAAGATACGTTTGTCCTTGACTTTGTGAACGAAGCGGAAACGATTTATGAAGCATTTAAACCGTACTATGAGGCGACAAAATTGTCAGATGTAACAGACTTAAACGTAATATATGATTTGAAAAACCGTTTATTCGGTTATCAAATTTTTGAACAACGGGAAGTTGACGCGTATGCGGAAGTGTTTTTCCGTCCACAAAGCCGCCAGCGCAAAGGGGAATTGGCAGAGCTCCATCGCATCGTCGATCAGGCAGTTGTTCGGTATAACCGATTACCGGAAGAAGAGAAAGCAGAATGTAAAAGTGCATTAAATAAGTTTGTCCGCTCGTATTCGTATATTAGTCAAATTGCACCGTTTACAGATGCCAATTTGCACAAGCTGTTCGTATATGTACAAATGCTTGTGAAAAAGCTGCCCAATACAAATACAGGCGCTCTCCAATTGGATGATGAGGTGCAGTTAACGTATTATCGGTTAGAGAAAACGTTTGAAGGATCGATTGATTTATCAGAAGGCGAAGCGAAAGAGTTAAAAGGATTAACAGACGGAGTTGGAACGGCAGAGGAAAAGAAAGACCGATTAAGCGCCATTCTCGAATTAATCAATCAGCGGTTTGGCACAGACTTTAAACCGAGCGACCGCGTCTTTTTCGAGCAGGCAAAAGAAGAAATGCTTCATGACGAAATTACGATTCACCAAGCGAAAAACAGCTCGCGGGAAAACTTTATTCGCTCAAAAACCCCGCAAGCATTAAAAAGCTTCCTAGCAACAAAAAACTCTAACGAACAGCTATTTAAGCGGCTATTTACAGACAAAGACTTTCAAGAAACAGTGCTGCATGCGTTCTTAAACGAGGTGTATGAAGCGGCACGAGAGATTGACGTACAAAATAGTTGATAAATTTTGAGAGGTGAGTATGATGGATACAAAAATGAGTTGGGATTGCTTACTTAATACGAAAAGACAAAGGGAATCAAAGTCAAAAACTATGCTCCATCGTAACGAATTTGATAAGGATTATGAAAGAATAATTTATTCATCATCTTTGCGTAGACTCCAAGATAAGGCGCAAGTTTTTCCCCTGCAAGAAAACGATTTTACAAGGACCAGATTAACTCATTCCTTAGAAGTAGCATCTTTAGGAAGATCATTGGGCTGGCGTATCGGTAGATGGTTGCGTAAGATTGGAGAATTAAGAAGTTTTTGGCATGTTAAACAGTTAGCATCTTTAGTTGAAGTCGCATGTTTAGTTCATGACTTAGGTAATCCACCATTTGGACATTATGGAGAGGATGTTATCAGAAAGTGGTTCACTAATTGATTTGAAAGTAATAATTTTAAAGAAATAGAAAATACCTACGAAAGAATGGGATTTGGTCGCTTAAGTACGCAGCAAAAAAATGATTTTAAATATTTTGAGGGTAACGCTCAAACAATAAGAATATTATCAAAATTACAGTTTCTAAACGATCAATATGGAGCAAACTTTACCTATGGCACCCTAGCCACACTAATGAAATATCCGTGGTCATCAGATCATCCAAAAGCTATTGAGAAAAAAATTTGGTTATTTTTATGCTGAAAGAGAGCTTTTTGAAAAAATAAGAAATGAAGTTGGAATTGGGGAAAGAAGACATCCAGCTACTTATTTACTAGAGGCTGCAGATGATATTGCTTATTTGTAACTATTCACCCTGATAGTAGTATGTAAAGAAGCGCAACACAAATAGGGCATCCTCGTGATAGAAAATGCCCTAAGTGGTAGGAAGAACACGATCGAGCGTTTCGCCTGTCAACAGAAGACATAACGAGTCCCACACGTTTTTTTCGTGTTTCGTCAGTGTGGAAACGATGCTTCTTGTGATGCAAAACGACTGGGCGAATGTTTCTTCGCGAAACGTACCCGAAATGTTCTCTTTGATTTTGACCATGCGAAGATCGCGTTCGGCTTGGTTGTTGTCAAAAGGAACATGCACTTCACGTAAGAAACGCAGCGCTTCTTCCTTTCGTTTTTGAAGCCGTCGAACAAAAGCGAGTGCTTTTTTCGGAAGAGGCGTCATCGTTTCTAATCGGTGCTGTGCTTTCGCTAGGATGCGATCATACACTCGTTCTCATCGTTTCGCTTCTTTTTCGGAAAGTGCACCGTGACGGGCTTCGACGGCTTGTTTGGCGGCTAACAGAAACGTGGTCATGCGCGATGCCCATGTATGCCCTTGTTCGATGAAGCCCTTCAATTCACGCAAATGATGGGCGTGACAAAGGGCATGGGTGGCTTGCGTGTATTTTGGATACGTACCGAACCCATCGTGCATCATCGTCCCTTGATATCGCGGAAGAATCCCGATGTCATCGGTCGCTTTCTTTCCGCGAGAAACGTGAGGAGCCAAGTACGTATATTTCGATGTACATGCGACATGCACCCATGCGAGTTTCCCGTGGATGCGCAAACTCGTTTCATCGACATGCAGGATGTTGGATTCAAGTAAGGCGTCTTCGATCATGTCCATATTCGATTCTAGCTCTTCGCGTCCTCGTTTCACCATATTGGCAAGGGTTCCTGTACTGATTGGGTGTTGATATCATGCTTCGATCGTATCACTCAAACGTTTGTAAGGGATCAATTGAATATGGTGCAAATATACAGCGAGCGCCGTGAGCCGTGGACCGTATTGCACATGATTCGTGACATAGGATGGGAATTCGGCTTGTTGAACATATCGGCAATGTGGGCAGGATTTCACTTCACGCTCATGTTGTGTTACTTCGATCGTCACGGGAGGGAGATCGAACACTTGACGGACATCGACTTTGAACGGTTTGACTTCACACAAAGAAGCCCCACATCCTTGACACGTGTTCACACGATGGACGACACGATGATGTTGATGTTCCACTTGACGGAGCGTCGTTCCTTGATGTCCTTCTTGTCCGCCTGGCTTGTTGCCAGATGGCTTACGAGAAGAATGGGTGTGAAAACGGTCAGAAGATGGGGGCAAATGGCTATTAGAGCTGTTTTTTTTCGTGCGTGCTTCCAGCTCTTGAACGCGGTACTTGAGTTGTTCATTTTCTTTGCGCAGCTGTTTGTTTTCGTGACGCAAATGTTCATTTTCTTGAACGAGTTGATGAATGAGCTGTTTTTGTTGTTGGACTTTGCCGATGAAGCTCTCAACTGTAAATACAGCTTGTTGTACCGTCAACATGCGATTCACCTCCTTGTCTATCAGTATTCACATCATAGACAGGAAAAGCAAAAAATATTCAGCTCACTTTATGATGTGGCTGAATAGTTACCGGGAAACGAATCGATCTTTACGAGATCTGTCGCTACATATGATGTTAGTTGGTAATCCTGAACAGGGAAAACAGAAACAGCCCGAATGATCGCAAAAATATATGAAGCGCTAGGCATTTCAGAGAGAGGCGATCTAGTTGAGATTAAAAGGGATGATATTGTCAATACATTTGGTCCACCTGAGGAGATGATGGCGAGATATGTAGAAAAGGCGATCGGTGGGACTTTGTTTATTGACGAAGCGTATCAACTAACACAGTATGGGGCGCAGGATCCAGGACATAAGGCGGTAGAAGTATTATTAAAGGAGATGGAAGATCGACGTGGGCAGTTTATAGTCATTGTAGCCGGATATCCACAAGAGATGCAAAAGTTTTTAGCAAGCAATAAAGGACTAAGTAGACGGTTTGATTTAAAACTTGAGTTTGTTGATTATAATCCAGAAGAGCTCCTGCAAATTTCCGAGCAAATCGTACAAAAACGAGATTATATCTTGTCAGAAGAGGCAAAAGAAAAACTATTGCAATATTACAAATATGCTTATGAACACCGTGACGAAACGTTCGGAAACGGTGGTTTTGCCCGTAAAACTGTAATCGAGTCTATTAAAAATACCGACTTTCGTGTTTCAAACATGCCAAAACATTTACGTACAGAACAAGCCATTAAAACGATTTTACCTGAAGATATTGACTGTCATATTCCTTTGTAAAAGATTAAAATTGTCGTCGATCTCCAATATTAAAAAAGGGGATCGACGACAGATTGTTTTTGTGTAAATAATAAATTAATAAAGTAGTTTATATCTAAGTGTAAAGACTCCAATGAGGGTGTTTATTTTATCTTTTCAAAACACACTCAAAGATTTCCCGGCTAAACTCATATCCTCTCTCTTTTTCAATCAATTTGTTTGTGTTTGTATGTTCAAATTCGATGCGACGGTTTAAATATGGTTGAAATGGAGAAAGAGCGATCATTAGTCGTCTTTCTAATGTTGTCCAATCGTCGAATGGTGTTGATATAATTTGTAATTGTCCAAAAGAGGCAAGTTCTTTTAATGATTTCATAATTTCTAACATATGTAAATGATTGCTTGTGACAATATGATAAATGCGGTTTTTTTCGGCACGTTCTATCCCTTTCACTAGAGCATCTACGACAAAATCTACTGGGATAAAGTTTGCTGTCGCATGGTCTGATATAAATAATCGAATATGGTCTTTTTTTCTTTTTTCGCAAAAATCACGGAATGCTTCAAATACTTTTATAACTCCATAAATCGTATAGTCCGATTGAGCCACCCCATTTTGAGAATCACCGACAATAATTGAAGGTCTAAAAATACTAATATCAAATGTATCTTTATATTTCCAAACCTCATGTTCAGCTATGCATTTACTTTCTTCGTAAGGATTAGAAAAAAGTCTGTTTGTATCATATAGGGCTTCTTTTCCGTGTTCTTCACACCCTAATGTGTAGGCTGTACTTACGTGAAAGAATCTAGGAATATTCAACTCTTTAGCTAATTGCAACGTGTGCTTTGTTCCATCTATATTCGTTTGGAAAATTTGTTCTCTTAAATCCTCATCAAATTTGACAAGGGCAGCACAATGATAAATGATATCGATTTTATTTTTTATTGTTTGTCTCTCATTTTGCGATAATCCTAAAAAAGGAAGGCGAACATCTCCTTTAAGTATTCGAATATGAGGCATTTCATCTTGAAATATTTGTCGTGTTTTTTCCTCATCCCGTACAATTAAGTAAGTTGTATACCCCTTTCTTACTAGTGTTTTAACTAAGTTTTGTCCTAAAAAGCCTGTAGCTCCAGTAACAAGAATATTCATTTTTTCCTCCTAATTCGACATATTTTTCATTTTTACATTATTCAACATGAAAAACAGAAATTCCTTCTAGAATAACCCCTCCCCTTTTCACTTAATTTTCACCATCGGCTAGTACATTTACGGTATACGGTAAATGATATGTGAATGCGGGGGGATATGTGTTGAAGAAAAATATTGTAAAAATCATATTGATGTATTGTTGGCGATTACGTTTGTGTTGTTAATGAATCCGAGGGTATTTAATGGGCTGCCGTTTCATGAAGTGACAGGGTTAGTGATTGGCGTCGCTATTTTCGTTCATATTGCATTAAACTATAAATGGGTTGTCAATACGGCGAAAAAAATGTTTGATCGTTCACTTTCGGGGAAGACGAGATTTAGTTTTTTGCTAAATATATTGCTGCTTATGTCGATGACGGGAATGATTGTGACAGGCATTCTTATTTCCAAAGTCGTTTTTCCGCATATTGCAGGTGGGGAAAATCACGTTTTGCGAGAGCTTCATGATGTTTTTTCGAATGTGACGCTTGTGCTTGTCGGCGTTCACATTGCGTTACATTGGCACTGGATCATGGGTGTATGCCGAAAAATATTTAAGACAAAAGAAGGGCATTGGCGGAAAGGAGTGCTTGTGGCTTCCGCGTTGGTGCTTGCGTTATTTTTCGGAAGCATGCACTGGCTTGTGGTTCATGTAAAGCCGAGCGAAGAGGCGTTCAAGTCGAAATTTGAACATGAAGTGGCTCATGTGGGAGATATGCCTGCACTGCCGAGAAAGTTTCGCGAAGGGGAGTTTCCTCATAAAGAACATCACGGCAACAGCCATCCGTTGCTTGTTATTTTTGGTCACTTTACATTTTGGGTCGTTGTTATTGTTCTTGTTTACCACATTGAAAAACGAATGCGTCATAAACGACAAGTTCGTGTATGAAAAAAGGTGTCCCGAGTGTGGGGGACACCTTTTTGTTCATGAACCTTTTTTTCCTTTATCATGCTTATAACATTCATGAAATAACTTCATTAATGCACGTTTTTCGATACGTGAAACGTAGCTGCGGGAAATACCGAGTTCTTTGGCGATTTCGCGCTGGGTGCGTTCAGGTTGCATGTTTAAGCCGAAGCGGCTAATGATGACTTGACGTTCGCGATCGTCAAGGACGTGCAAATGTTGGGCAATGTTTTCAAGCTCGTTACTTTTTTCAATCATATCAATAATGTCTTCCTCTTCCGATTTTAATACATCCAATAAACTAATTTCGTTTCCGTCACGATCTTGCCCGATTGGATCGTGAAGAGAAACATCTTTTTTTGTTTTTTTGAGTGAGCGTAAATGCATAAGTATTTCATTTTCAATACAACGTGCCGCATAAGTGGCGAGCTTCGTTCCTTTTCCGGTTGAGTAGCTTTCGATCGCTTTAATTAAGCCGATCGTGCCGATTGAAATTAAATCTTCTGGATCTTCTCCGGTGTTTTCAAACTTTTTCACAATGTGCGCAACGAGACGTAAATTATGTTCGATCAGCTTGTTTCGGGCGTGTTCATCTCCTTTAGCCATCTGTTTTAAATACATCGCTTCCTCTTTTGCATCAAGCGGTTGTGGAAAGGCATTGTTTTTCACATAAGAAACTAAAAAGACAAGCTCTTTTATAAATAAAGCAAGTGCAGAAAAAATGGTGCCCATGATCGTTCACCTCACAGATGGTCATTTGTTGCTTATGTATGTATATGCATTAGAAAACTTGTTCGTGTTTGGACATTCGATTTTCTTTTTTATTCTTTGCTTGTTAGAAAACATCGTGTATAATCGAAAAATATAAAAACATGACGTGAAAGAAGGATGAATCGTGAGAAGGGCGATGATGAAACCGTTAAAACTGACACCGCCGCAACTATTAGCGTTTATGTTTCTTTTTCTCGTCGTTGTTGGTGGCGTGTTGTTGAAGTTGCCGATTGCAACAGATAAACATATTAGTTGGATTGATGCGTTCTTTTTATCCACGTCAGCAGCGACAGTAACCGGACTAGCGCCGATCGATCCCGGCTCTACGTTCACTTTGTTTGGGGAAGTCGTTTTAATAGTGCTCATTCAAGTTGGTGGGCTCGGGATTATGACCTTTGCCGTGCTTGTTGTCATTGTGCTCGGAAAAAAAATCGGAATGAAGCAGCGCATGTTGATGCAAGAAGCCCTAAATCAACCATCGCTTGGCGGCGTTATTCGTTTGGCGCGCAATGTATTATTGTTTGCTTTATTCATGGAAGTTGTCGGAGCGGCGTTGTTAGCGATCGATTGGGTTCCGAAAATGGGATGGGCAAAAGGGTTGTATTACAGTCTTTTTCACACCATTGCATCGTTTAATAACGCAGGGTTTGCCTTATGGCCTGATAATTTGATACGCTTTGTCGGCGACCCGATCGTCAACGTTACTGTTTCTTTGCTCGTTGTCATCGGAGGTCTTGGTTTTACCGTTGTGTTTGACGTATTGTATCAACGGCGCTGGAGAAAATTGTCTCTCCATACGAAGCTCATGTTAGTCATGACGCTTGTTGTGAATGTTGTGGCGATTGTCGCTATATTTTTATTTGAACATCATAATCCGAAAACGCTCGGTTCACTTTCGCTTCGTGAACAGCTATGGGCTGCATATTTTCAAGGCATTACACCAAGAACGGCAGGATTTAATACAATCGACATCGGCTCATTAGAGCAACCAACAGCGATGCTTATGATTTTTCTTATGTTTATTGGAGCGGGAAGCACATCAACCGGTGGAGGGATTAAGCTAACAACGTTTGCGGTCATCGTTTTTGCGGTGATGAGCTTTCTAAAAGGAAAAGAAGAAACAGTGATCGGGATGAGAACGATTCGCCATACGATCATTTTACGTGCGTTAGCGATTGCATCGATGAGCATGTTGTTTATTTTCGTTGTGACGATGATTTTAACGCTTACAGAAGATGCTCCATTTTTAGTTCTTTTATTTGAAGTTGTATCTGCGTTCGGTACCGTTGGACTCTCGATGAATTTGACACCTCATTTGTCAGCGGTAGGAAAAGGATTCATCATTGGTATGATGTTGTTCGGAAAACTTGGTCCGTTAACGCTCGTTTATTCGATTGCGAAGCCGAAAAAAACAAATATTCGTTATCCAAATGGCGATATATTGACAGGATGAAAAAGCGAGGGGGCGTCCCTCGCTTTTATTGCGTCGGCTCTTGTGGCATAATTAAAATTTCTACACGTCGGTTTTTCGCGCGTCCTTCAGGGGTAGCATTTGAGGCGATTGGCTTAAATTCGCCATACCCTTTGGCGCTAAATAGTTGCGGATCTAACTTTGTATTTTCAAGCAACAGTTTCATAAAGTTGACAGCGCGCATGACGCTTAGTTCCCAGTTTGAAGCAAATTTTGCATTATTGATCGGCACATTGTCTGTATGTCCGCTAATGACAATGTTGCGTGGCGGATTCATGACAAGCAAATTCGATATTTTTTTCGCAACATCGCGATATTGCGGTTTAATATCAGCACTACCTGAATCAAACAGCACATCGTTTGCGATCGTGACAAGTAGCCCTTCTTCCGTCATAGCGACAGATAATTCGCCGCTTAATTGATTCGTCTTGACGTATTCGTTAAATTTACTTTGAATCTTTTTTAATTCCTCGTATTCTTCTTTTGAAATTTTTACATAAGGCTTTTGATTTGGCGAGTCTTTAATGACAGAGTCCATTTCCTCTCGTTCAATCGGACTTAAATATTGCAACGCTCCTGTACCGCCTGTAAATACGCTATTAAAGGCGCGCGCAATTTCCATAAACTTTTGTGAGTCAATTTGACTACTTGCGAATAATACAATAAATAACGCAAGCAACAATGTCAATAAATCCGCATACGGAATGAGCCAGCTTTCATCGACATGTTCTTCGTGGTGATGTTTTTTATGCTTTTTCGCCATTATTTTGAGCTCCTTGTCCTAAAAGTTTTTGACGTTCGCTCATCGGTAAATACGAAGCTAATTTTTGTTCAATCGCCCGCGGTGCTTGTCCTTCAATAATCGAAAGCACACCTTCAATCATCACTTGCCGCACTTTAATTTCTTCTTTTGATTTCCGTTTTAATTTGTTCGCAAAAGGGTGCCAAAGAACGTATCCTGTAAAAATTCCCATGAGTGTCGCAACGAACGCGGCACTAATCGCATGGCCGAGACGCTCAATATCAGACATATCTTGCAAAGCAGCGATCAATCCAACGACGGCACCAAGCACCCCGAGCGTTGGGGCATATGTACCAGCTTGTGTAAAAATGGTAGCGTTCGCTAAGTGTCGTTCTTCCATCGCTTCAATTTCTTCTGTCATGACATCGCGAATAAATTCTTGTGACTGTCCGTCGATCGCTAAACTTAATCCGTTACGTAAAAATGGGTCATCAATTTCAGCTACTTTTGCTTCTAACGCTAGCAATCCTTCGCGACGAGCGATGTTTGCCCATTCAACAAACAGCGGGATAAGTTCTTCAATTTTCGGCGTTTTTGACTCTTTGAAAATAATCCCAAATAATTTTGGCACTTTCGAAATTTCTTTCGTTGGAAAGGCGATCGTGACGGCGGCCGCTGTCCCTAATAAAATGATTAAAATCGCAGCAGGGTTAATGAGCACAGCTGGGCTTACCCCTTTAAACACCATTCCGACACCGACAGCGATAATGCCAAGAATGAGCCCAATTAAGGACGTACGGTCCATGATATCACCTCTAGTTGTAGAATGAAAAATAAATCCAAGTTTATCATATAATTTATCCGAATGTTTGAAAAGGGAAATTTGTACGAAAAAAACCCTTGAAGTGGAAAACTCCAAGGGTTAAATTTTCTTTAGCTTGAATGGACCAACCATTAAAAGAGAAAGCGTAAAAATAATAAAAATAAAGACGTAAGGCGGGAAGTAATGAATCGTTAAATAACTAAGCGTCAATAAACAACCTGCCGCTGTAATCGGCAAACCAGTGAAATATCCGTTGCTTTCAGTAATGTTAAATCGTGCTAGGCGAAAAGCTCCACAACCGATATAAAAAATCGTAAAAAATGAGCCAGGTGCGCCAAATTCGTGCAATAATCCTTGATAAAGTAATAGTGCAGGTGCTACTCCAAATGATATAATATCACTCATTGAGTCCAATTGTTTCCCCAAGTCCGATTCAATGTTCATTTTCCGAGCGACTGTCCCGTCAAAACGATCGGCAAGTGCTGCTAAAAAAATAAATAATACAGAGACGTTCAGCTGACCTTTCACCGCAAATAAAATGGCGAAACCGCCTAAGCTTAAGTTTGTCAACGTCAATACGTTTGCCGTATGCGCTTTAAGTTTTTTAATGGTATGATCAATATAATCCGATAAAAACATACTATATTCACTCCTTATATTAAAATCGTGACGATCCACTTGCCAAACATATCACTCGGTTACTAATATTTTATTGATAATAAGCAAACTAGTAAAGGATATTCTTTACTTTAGGAGGGAAAAATCATTGGTTAAATGGCTATATCGCCTATTTATTGAATTAACAAATCAACCATTGACATCGAAATGGCTCGCTTCGTTTACACGTTCGAAATGGAGTCGCTTAGTTATTCCATCTTATGCGAAAGTATACAAAGTCAATGAAGAAGAAATGGAAAAAAAGTTGCATGAATATGAAACGCTTCAACAACTGTTCGTGCGCACGTTAAAAGAAGGGCTTCGCCCAGTTGATGCACATCCAGATAGCGTCGTCAGCCCTGTCGATGCGGTCATTGAAGATGTCGGCATCATTACGGATCAAAAAGAAATCATTGTCAAAGGAAAAACATATTCGATTCGTGAAATGCTCGGTGATGACCGAATAGCTGAAAAATATTTGCATGGAACGTTTATTATTTTGTATTTAAGTCCGAGTCATTATCATCGCATTCATAGCCCAATATGTGGGGAAGTTGTGAAGCAATGGGCGCTCGGGGGCAAGTCATACCCTGTCAATCGTCTTGGATTGAAGTATGGTAAGGATCCACTTTCTAAAAATTACAGAAGAATTACGGAATTGTGTACAAATGGCATGTATACAGCTATTGTGAAAGTCGGAGCGATGTTTGTCAACAGCATCGAATTAACGCACGAACATGGTTATGTGAAAAAAGGGGAAGAAATTGGATATTTTTCGTTCGGCTCAACCGTTGTGTTATTGTTTGAAAAAGATACGTTCACGTTAGATGAACAAATCGTTCCCCCACTCGAAGTAAAAATGGGACAACGGATCGGCTTTTTGACGCAAAAGAAAAAGAGCCAATAAGAGGCTCAAGCGGATGACGATTTCTTTAGTTTATGGTCAAGGCGACGACGGAAAATTTCACTTTCAATTAGTTCAATAAAATCTTTACTTAATTGTAATTCTTTCGCTTTGTAGTATGATTCAATTAACAAGTCATCAGGTAAACATTTCATTTTTTCGCCTCCTCGGTATACATTTACGTATGTATACATATAATGGTAGGTTTATCTTCACTTTACCATAAATCAACGACGAGAACAATTGTTCCGATTATCCACAAGTGGTGGTGGATAAGTTGTGGATTCATTGTTCATAATGTGAAGAAAAAGTTGATAAATATGTGTGGGTAATGTGTATAAAGTTATCCACAATACACGAAAGTCGTCGGGTTTTGTCGAAAAATTTTACAATTTGTTTATTTATGTAAAAAATTAAAGAAGGAATGAGGAAGTATGTTAAAATATTTTTTGCCAAACGAACATGCGAAAAGTATTTTTGAAATTACCCCACAACATTTAAAACAAAAAGGAATTAAAGGGATTATTACTGATTTAGACAATACGTTAATTGAATGGGATCGTCCGCTAGCAACGCCTGACGTTGTTCGGTGGTTTGAACAAATGAAACAAAGCGGCATTCAAGTCACCGTCGTATCCAATAACAATAAAAAGCGAGTGGAAGCGTTCGCTAAGCCGCTTGGCATTCCGTTCATTTTCGAGGCACGCAAGCCGTTGATGCGAGCGTTTCAACAAGCGTTGCGCGACATGAAGCTAAAAAAGGAAGAAGTCGTCGTCATCGGTGATCAGCTTCTTACCGATGTATTTGGTGGCAATCGTCTCGGATTACATACGATTTTAGTCGTTCCTGTTGCGCAAACAGACGGCTTTTTTACTCGTATAAACCGAAATATTGAACGGAGAATTTTAAATATGATGCGAAAAAAAGGTATGATTCATTGGGAGTGATGATGATGGGTGAACGAATGATTTGTATTGGATGTGGAGTAACGATTCAAACCGAAGATGAAACGAAAATCGGATATGCGCCTCCTTCAGCGCTTGAACGCGATCCGATGATTTGCCAGCGCTGTTTTCGGTTAAAACATTATAATGAAGTGCAAGATGTATCGTTAACGGATGATGACTTTTTAAACATTTTGCATGGCATTGGACAAGCGGATGGGCTCGTAGTAAAAATTGTTGACATTTTTGACTTCAATGGCAGTTGGTTGTCGGGCTTACATCGATTTGTCGGAAAAAAAGATGTGTTACTTGTCGGCAATAAAGTTGATTTGTTGCCAAAGTCTGTGAAACATGAAAAGGTTACGCGTTGGATGAAACAAACGGCGCGTGGGCTCGGATTGCAGCCATGTGATGTCTTTTTAGTGAGCGCCAATAAAGGATATGGAATGAAAGAAGTGATGGCAGCGATTGATGAGTATCGCAATGGAAAGGATGTATATGTCGTCGGCTGTACAAACGTTGGAAAATCGACGTTTATTAATCGCATCATTAAAGAAGCGACGGGAAAAGGAAACGTCATTACGACATCATATTTCCCGGGAACGACATTAGATATGATTGAAATTCCGCTCGATGACGGATCGGCGCTTTATGATACGCCAGGCATTATAAATCATCATCAAATGGCGCATTTCGTCGATAAAAAAGATTTAAAAGTCATTACGCCGAAAAAAGAAATTAAGCCGAAAGTATATCAATTAAACGAACAACAAACGTTATTTTTTGGCGGGCTTGCTCGGTTAGATTATGTGAGCGGCGGAAGACGTCCGTTTGTATGTTATATGTCAAATGAATTATTTATTCATCGGACAAAACGCGAACATGCGGATGAATTGTATGAGAGACATCTTGGCGAACTGTTGCAGCCGCCGCGTAAAAGCTATTGTGACCAATTGCCACCACTTGTCGCCCATCATTTTACGTTAAAAGAACCAAAAACAGACATCGTTTTTTCGGGGCTCGGTTGGGTGACATGTCACGAACCGGGAGCACAAGTCATTGCGTATGCACCAAAAGGTGTCGGTGTTATGTTGCGTAAATCGCTCATTTAACATAAAAGGGGGAGAGGGATTTGAAACTATTTGGGCTTATCGGCTGTCCTGTTCATCATTCGCTATCGCCACTTATGCATAACGATGCGTTTCAATCGTTACATATCGATGCGCATTATCATGCGTTTCACGTCGAGCCGCATATGTTAAAAGAGGCGGTAGAAGGTTTAAAGGCGTTACAATGTGCCGGGTTTAATGTGACGATCCCACATAAGACAGCGGTGATGGAATATATGGATGAGCTTGATGAAACGGCAAAACAAATGGGAGCAGTGAATACAGTTGTTAATGAAAATGGGAAATGGGTTGGCTATAATACAGATGGGGAAGGATTCGTTCGAGCGTTATGCGAGCAAATGAACATCGCCTTATCGGGTGCGCGCATTTTGCTTGT
The DNA here is from genome assembly GCF_054815885.1 of Anoxybacillus sp. TBDG-1. Taxonomy (NCBI): domain Bacteria; kingdom Bacillati; phylum Bacillota; class Bacilli; order Caryophanales; family Anoxybacillaceae; genus Anoxybacillus; species Anoxybacillus sp. TBDG-1. Next base: position 39,682 of record NZ_JBTZSY010000012.1, on the reverse strand, counting down.
CGGTGCAGGTGGAGCAGCGCGCGGCATTTATTTTACCCTTTTAAGACATCAAGTGTCCGCTGTTGATATATGTAATCGCACACTAGGAAGGGCGGAAGCGTTTATTAAAAAAGAAAAGTCAGCTGTGTATTCGCTTGAACAAGCAGAAGAGCGTTTATCGGAGTATGACATCGTCATTAACACAACGTCTGTCGGCATGTATCCGCATGTCGATGAGATGCCGATTTCCCTTCGGAATTTAAAAAAAGATACAATCGTCAGCGATATCATTTATAATCCACTGATGACGAAATGGTTGCAAGAAGCAAAAGAGAAGGGAGCGCACGTGCAAAACGGCGTCGGGATGTTTGTCTATCAAGGGGCGCTAGCGTTTGAAAAATGGACAGGCATCTTCCCAAATACGAAACGAATGGAACAAGTTGTAATGCAACAGTTAGGAGGAAAAATATGTTAACAGGAAAACAAAAACGATTTTTACGTTCTTTAGCTCATCATTTAACACCGATTTTTCAAGTAGGAAAAGGTGGCGTCAATGACAATATGATTAAACAAATTGCGGATGCGCTTGAAGCGAGAGAGCTCATTAAAGTGAGTGTACTAAAAAATTGCGAAGAAGAAAAAGAAGTAGTTGCAGAGCAATTAGCGAAAGGTGCAGGGGCGGAAGTCGTCCAACTGATCGGGCATACGATCGTGTTATATAAAGAATCGCGTGAACATAAACAAATTGTGTTACCAAAATAGGAGCGATGCGGTGAAAAAAGTAGGCATTTTAGGTGGGACGTTTGATCCGCCCCATTACGGGCATTTATTAATTGCGGATGATGTACGAACGGAATTAAAGCTCGATGAAATATGGTTTATGCCAAACTACATTCCGCCACATAAAGACAAAAAAGTGACAGATCATGTGCACCGCGTCAATATGTTGCATGCAGCGGTTGCCAATCAGCCGCACTTTCGCGTTGAAACGATTGAACTTGAACGAAAAGAGCGGTCATATACGTACGATACGATCGTTTTGCTAAAGAAAAAACATCCGCATACGATATTTTATTTTATTATTGGCGGAGATATGGTGGAATATTTGCCGCATTGGTATCGTATTGATGAGCTCGTTCAGCTTGTGCAATTTGTCGGTGTGAAACGACCAGGTTATTCGCTTTGTACATCGTATCCGATCATTGAAGTCGATGTTCCGATGTTTGCAGTTTCTTCTTCGCTCATTCGTGAACGTATACAAAGCGGAAAAAGCGTGGCGTACTTGTTGCCCGAAGCGGTTCAATTATATATAAAGGAGAATCGGTTGTATGAAACGTGAAGAAGCGTTAGCGATTGTGCGCAAGCAATTAAAAGAACAACGTTACATCCATACGGTAGGCGTGATGGAAACAGCGATTGAACTTGCGAAAATATATGGTGCGGATGTTCAAAAGGCGGAATTAGCTGCCATTTTTCATGACTACGCCAAATTCCGCACGAAAGAAGAAATGAAGCGCATCATCATGGAACAACAAATGCCACAAGACTTGTTATCATATAGCCCAGAGTTATGGCACGCGCCGGTCGGGGCATACTTAGTTCAAACGGAAGTCGGCATTCAAGATGAAGACATTTTGCAAGCGATTCGTTATCATACATCAGGACGTCCAAATATGACGTTGCTTGAAAAAATTGTGTACATCGCAGACTATATTGAGCCGAATCGCTCGTTTTCAGGCGTTGATGAAGTGCGAGCGTTAGCGCGGAAACATTTGGATCTTGCGCTTTTTCGGGCGTTGCAAAATACGATTCAATTTTTAATGGACAAACGCGAACCGATTTATCCAGATACGTTTCATACGTATAATGATATAGCGAAAAAATTAAAGGGGGTTTCATCGTGACAGAACGAGATATTTTACGCATCGCCGTAAAAGCAGCAGATGAAAAAAAGGCAGAAAACATTGTAGCATTAAATATGAAAGGCATTTCGCTTGTCGCTGACTATTTTATAATTTGTCATGGCAATTCAGATAAACAAGTACAAGCTATTGCGCGCGAAATTAAAGAAAAAGCAGCAGAACATAACGTTGTAGTGAAACGTGTCGAAGGGTTTGATGAAGCGCGTTGGATTTTAGTCGATTTGGGAGATGTTGTTGTCCATATATTTCATAAAGAAGATCGTGAATATTACAATCTCGAACGGTTGTGGGGCGATGCGCCTCTTGAACAAATTGAGAGTGATCTTGGAGCATGACGTACGAACGATTGGCGAGTTGGTATGATCAATTAATGAGCGATGCCCCGTATGATGCGTGGTGTGCATTCGTTGAACGAACGGTTGCTTCCCATCACGTTGGAAAACGGCTGCTTGACCTCGGATGTGGTACGGGGGAGCTTGCGATTCGGTTAGCGGAAAAAGGGTTTGACGTCACGGGTGTCGACTTATCAGAACAAATGTTGGCTATTGCGCAAATGAAGGCGCAAGAACGTGGTGTCGATCTTTCGTTTTTTCAGCAAGATATGCGCGATTTTGGTCCGTTTGAGCCGTTTGATACGATCGTCATTTTTTGCGATTCACTCAATTATTTATTGCAGGAAGAAGATGTGGTCGCTACGTTTTCGCGCGCATATGATCAATTGCGTCCGGGTGGCTTGTTTTTATTTGATGTCCATTCTTTATTTAAAATGGACAATGTCTTTTTGCATCATAGAACGTTTGCGAGCAACGATGAACAAGTGAGCTATATATGGAATTGTTACGAAGGACCGTGGCCGCATAGCGTCGAACATGAATTGACGTTTTTTGTCCGATTAGATGAAGGGGTATATGAGCGAGTTGATGAAATGCATGTGCAACGAACATATGATGTGGATCGATATGTGATGTGGCTAAAACAAGCTGGTTTTCGCTTATTACATGTATGGGCGGATTTTACAGAACAGAAACCGACAAAAGAAAGCGAGCGCATTTTTTTCATTGCGAAAAAATAACGTCCCAAAAGTGTTTGCTTTTGGGACGTTTTAATTAGGAGGATTTTTTTTATTAATCGCGAATATAATCGATTTGTTGGCGCACCTTTTCCTTTTCTTCGTCAAATTTTTCATGTGTTTTTTGAAAAATGTGAACGAACAAGTCCCCGACTTCTTTTTCTAACACGTCAATGCCAGCCCCTGTAATGCCGCCTTTCACGCACACTTTTTCTTGCAATGTTGGTAGCGTATATAATTGTTGTTCAAGCAATGCTCCAAGCCCAATGATCATGTCTGTTGCTAACGTTGTCGCTTGTTCTTTCGTAATGGACGTTTGTTGAACGGCTGCATCGATAAACTTTTGAATTAAGTAGCTGAAAAAAGCAGGACCGCAGCTCGTTAAATCAGAAGCGATGCGCGTAATAGGCTCGTCTATGTATATTGGACGAGAAATGGAACGGAATAGCTGCTCAATTGTCGCTCGGTACGCATTTGCACAACGTTCGCTTACAGTAATTAAAGAGCTTCCTGCAAGGGCACGGTTCGTAATGCTTGGGATGACACGAATGACGTGACAAGGCACAAGTGACTCGAGCTGTTGAACGGAAATCGGGCTCGTAATGGATACGATGCAATGATCATCTGTTAAATGTGGACGTAGTTCCTTTAAAACGGCAGGCATATGCAACGGTTTTGTACAAATAAAAACAATGGTCGCATGTTTGGCTACTTCTTCATTTGTCGCCATGACGTGGATGTCTGGGTAACGTTTTTGTATATTGTACGCTTTTTCAAGCGTTCGGTTCGTAATGAATAGTTGTTCTTGTTTCACAGCCTTTCCGTTAATAAACGATTCAATTAAAATCGTTCCCATGTTTCCTGTTCCAATAAACCCTATATTCAACGGTATTCCCCCCTTATCCGTCACCACTATACGTTATATGTATGCGATGATGGCGTTTTTTATGAAAGGGTGAGAAAATGAAGTGGATAAAAACGCATGAACGTTGGATATATATTGGGGCGCTTGTTGTTAGCGCGATCGTTTGGGGCATGCAACAGCAAGAGGAAATAACGATGCAACCACTACCTTTAGAACAGGTAGAACAACAAGAACAGCAAGAAAAGCAAGTAGAGGAACAATCATCCGTTGTTGTCGATGTGAAAGGAGCGGTAAAACAAGCGGGAGTATATGAAGTGGCACCGACAAGTCGCATTCATGATGTTATTCAACTAGCAGGAGGATTAACAGACGAAGCGGATGAAACGAAAGTGAACTTTGCGATGAAAGTGCATGATGAAATGGTCATTTACGTGCCGAAAAAAGGTGAGGACATCCTCGTGGAAACAGCCAGTCAAACGAACATGTCAAACAGCAAAGTCAACATTAATACCGCAACCATAGAACAGTTACAAACATTACAAGGAATTGGTCCTGCGAAAGCATCTGCGATTATCGCATATCGCGAGGAACACGGACCATTTCAAAAAGTCGAAGATTTATTGAATGTGAGCGGAATTGGGCAAAAATCGCTTGAAAAAATAAAGGAACAAATTGTCGTGCGTTAAAATTGGCGATAAACTAAAGGCATAATGGACAAGGGGGAGAAGCGATATGAACCGAATTACATGGGATCAATATTTTATGGCGCAAAGCCATTTATTAGCGTTACGTAGCACGTGTACAAGGCTGGCGGTCGGCGCAACGATCGTGCGCGATAAACGTATCATTGCGGGAGGATATAACGGCTCAATCGCAGGCGGGGCGCATTGTATAGACGAAGGATGTTATGTCATTGATAACCATTGTGTGCGTACGATTCATGCGGAAATGAACGCCATTTTACAATGCGCAAAGTTTGGTGTGCCAACAGAAGGGGCGGAAATATACGTCACCCATTTTCCTTGTTTACAATGTTGTAAAGCGATTATTCAAAGCGGGATCAAAGCTGTTTATTATGCGAATGACTATAAAAATCATCCGTTTGCTTTGCAATTGTTTGAACAAGCAGGAGTAACGGTCAAGCACGTCCCGTTTGATGTGGAATCTATTCCGACATTTTTACATGCGAAGGGGAGATGATGTATCGTTTATGTAGCGATGGCGGCCGTTTTGGCCGTCTTGTCTATGCTAACGAAATCGTCTGTTTGTTTTGTATTGTCATTTGTGTATAGTTTCTTTTTATTTTGGAGGAAGCGGGAGTTGTTTTTCGCTTGTATATGTTGTTATTTGCTTTTCTCGTTATGGAGCAAATGGGTGGATGCACATAATGTGACGACGCTCTCGGGAAACGAAACGACATTTGTCGTGCGATTTATTGCTCCAATTTATATTGATGGGGATCAAGTAAAAACGATTGTACAATGGCAGTATGAGCGGTTACAGCTCGTACATCGCCTTCGTACTGAAGAAGAAAAGAAACGATGGGGCGAGCTTCAAATCGGTACGGCATGCATGATGAAAGGGGTGTTAGAACGTCCGTCTTTACCAACAAATCCGTATGCTTTCAATTATCATCGTTATTTATTTTACCAACGTACTCATTGGATCGTTCGCCCGATTTCACTCGAACGTTGCATGCGTACCAATATAACATGGATGGAACGATTACAAACGATTCGACAACAAGGCATTCTCTATATTCGTAATCATTTTCCTGATGACGTAAGTGCGTTTATGCAAGCGTTGATTTATGGTGAGCGAAGCGATATAGACCCAACGGTGTTGTCGAGTTATCAAAAGTTAGGGCTTATTCATTTACTTGCGATTTCAGGCTTGCATATGACATTGCTTGCTGGTGGTTGTTTTTATTTGTTTATTCGCTTCGGCATCCCGAGGGAACGAGCGACAATGATATTGCTTGGGTGCATTCCGCTGTACGTCATTTTAGCAGGAGCTGCACCGTCAGTGATGCGTGCAGCAGTGATGACAAGTTGTTTTCTCCTTTTTTCTTCCCGCCTTCGTACACTTGATGCATTAAGCGTCGCTTGTCTTCTTTTACTACTAAAAGACCCATATATGATATTTCATCTCGGTTTTCAATTATCTTTTCTCGTTTGTTTTGCGTTAATCATTTGCTCTACATTCATTCAAAACGAGCCCTCTGTTGTTCGTCAATTGTTCATGACATCCTTTATTGCACAAATAAGCACATTACCGCTTTTGCTTTATCATTTTTACGAAGTGTCTTTTTTATCCATTCCGTTAAACATCATTTTTGTTCCACTTTATTCGTTTATTATTTTGCCGCTTTCCTTTTTAGCGTTGTTCATCCACTTGTTTATGTCATTTGCTAGTCCTCTCATCACATATGTACTAGCGATTGTGATTGAACATGCGAACACCCTTGTTCTTGCACTAGCCGATACATTCGTGCTTACGCTCGGTCGTCCGCCACTATTACTTCTTGTTGCTTATATCATCTCGATTTTCCTTTTTTTTCTTTCTTTCGAATACGGAAAGCGCGCGGTTATTTTTCGTTTTTCGTTTATTTTTGTGATCATTATCCATTTCATTTGGCCGTTTTTTCGTCCGAACGGGGAAGTTGTTATGTTAGACGTTGGACAAGGAGATAGTATATATATTGAGCTGCCGTATCGAAAGGCGATTTATATGGTTGATACGGGCGGAACGATGTCGTTTAGCGATGAACATTGGAAAAAGCGAAAGCAGTCATTTCGTGTCGGAGAAGATGTGATCGTTCCATTTTTAAAAGCAAAAGGAGTTCGCACGCTTGATGCGCTCATTGCAACACATGGTGATTTCGATCATATGGGGGATGCAAGCGATGTATTGAATGCTGTTCGTGTGCGAAAACTGTTTGTCGGTATGCACCAAAATGATTTACTGCAAACGGTCATTGCACAGGCGATCAATAAAGGGGCGCATGTGGAAATGGTGAAAAGCGGCGATCGTTGGACGGTTGGGAAAGCGCAATTTCACATTCTTTCTCCATTTGGAAATGAAGGGACGACAAATGACGGTTCGATTGTGCTGTATGCGTTTATGGGAGGAGCATACTGGCTATTTACAGGTGATTTAGAAGAAAAAGGAGAACAACAACTCATAACGATGTACCGCTCATTGCCCGTTGACATATTAAAAGTCGGGCATCATGGAAGTAAAACGTCAACGTCTGAACCGTTTTTACGACATATACGTCCGAAATTGGCACTTATTTCAGTCGGACGACGCAACCGATATGGTCACCCGCATCGTGAAGTCATCGAACGTTTACGTCACTATGATGTGCACATATTTCGAACGGATGAACAAGGAGCGATTGTGATTCGTTTTCATAAGCGGATAAGCACCATTCAGACGTTTTCACCATAACATACAAGAAAAAAGAGACTGCAACAAGCAATCTCTTTCGGGCGTTCATTATGCACCGAAAAATTTTACAAGTGTGGCGATAATGAACATAGTGGCGAAAAAGCCGAATGATACGATGAAGCCAACAGCCGAGTCAACGGCATCGTTGCGCGTACATTGAACGTTTTTTTCAAATTCGTTCATGACCATCCCTCCTATTTTCTCACCATTAGTATAAGGGAAAAATGAAAGAAAATCTACATCGTTGACAACAGTTGTCACAAATAGTTCGCGCCAGATCGGAAAAGATAATGATACCCGTTGGACAAATAAGTTCCTAGGGCTTGTTTTCCAACGTTTAAATAAATGGGAGTTGGCGATTTTCATCTGCTAACTCCCTTGTAAAATGCTCCGAAACGTTGTATGTTCTTTAAAGAAAGTCGATGAAGAATGGGGAAGAGAACATGGAACAACTATATGTCATATATGGTACGGAGCATTTCTTAATAAAACAAGCGCATGAGCAAATCGTTCGCCGAGCACTATCGGATGAAGAGCGTGAATGGAATGTGAGTACATACGATTGCGAAGAAACGCCGATTGAAGTAGCGCTTGAAGACGCAGAGACGCTTCCGTTTCTCGGTGAACGGAAAGTTGTGATCGTCAAGCAACCATATTTTTTAACGGCAGAAAAAGGAAAAGAAAAAGTAGATCACGATGTGAAAAGGTTAGAAGCTTATATTGACAAACCTGCTCCATTTTCAAGCGTCATTTTTGTCGGTTCGTACGAAAAACTCGACGAACGAAAAAAAGTGACGAAAGCGTTATTAAAAAAAGCGCATATCATCGTTGCGAAACCGTTGAATGAAAAAGAATTAAAACAATGGGTGAAAGGACAATGTCAAATTGATGATGATGCAATTGACGTATTGCTTACATTAGCAGGAACTGATTTAGTGACATTAGCGAACGAAATTGAAAAGCTTATGCTTTTTGCTGGGCGCCGTTCCATTACAGCTGAAGATGTTCGGTTGCTTGTATCACGTACGCTTGAACAAAACGTATTTACCCTTGTAGAGCAAATCGCCAAGCACAACATTTCAGCCGCCCTACAAACATTGCAAGACTTATTGCGCCAAAATGAAGAGCCGATTAAGCTTGTCGCATTGTTGGCTAGCCAATTTCGGCTCATTTATGAAGTGAAAGAACTGATGAAAACAGGATATGGCCAACAACAAATTGCCTCGATGTTAGGCGTTCACCCGTTTCGTGTAAAAATGGCAGCAAGTTATGCGAGCGGATTTTCAGAACAGCAGTTGATGCACATTTTATATGATTTAGCTGAAACGGATTATGCACTAAAAAGCAGCGCGATGGATAAACAGTTATTGTTGCAGTTGTTTTTCTTAAAGTTACAGCGGTAGAGAAGAATCTACCGCTTTTGTTGCAGTGCATCGACATCAATAATATAGTAGCCCCCGTCATCCGTTGTTACGACACCTTGCTGTTTCAATTGGCTGAGTACGCGACTAACTGTTTCGCGCGCTGTGCCGATCATATTTGCTAATTCGCGAGTAGTGATTGTTGCTTTTAGTCGATAACGACCGTTAACATACACGCCGTTTGTTTTCGCTAGTCGGATGAAAAGTCGGGCTAATTGTTCAGTTGTATTGTGAAAAACAAGCTCTTCTAAGCGTGTTTGTAATTCAATAATTTTTTCACCCATGATGTGAAACAGCTTTACGCATAGTTGTGGATAACAAATAAGTGTTTGTTCAAATTGTTCAATTGGAATAATGATGAGCGTCGTTTCACTCATCATTTCCGCATGTGCAGGATACGTGCCACGTCGAAAAAAGCCGGTGTGCGGGAACATATCCCCTTCTTGTAAAATAGATACAATTTGCTCTTTTCCGCTCACATCTATTTTGTAAATTTTTACTGTTCCAGAAGCGATAAAGAAGACGCGATCGAGCGGATCACCTTGCATAAAGGCAAGCGTTTTCGGTTTGTATGTGCGGACGGTTGCGATATGTATAATCGCATCTAATTCCTCATCGGATAGTTGAGAAAATAACGAAATCATTTTTAACTGTTCTTTTACCCAATGAAACATATATATCCCCTCCCGAAATGGAAAAAACAGCTTGCCTCGTATGACAAGCTGTTTTTTCATTATGCTGTAATGCTGTTTAATTTTTTCGCTAAACGTGATTTATAGCGATTTGCAGCATTTTTGTGGATTAAGCCTTTGCTAGCTGCTTTGTCGATTTTTTTCGTTGCAAATGCGAAAGCTTCTTTTGCTTTTTCCACGTCTTTTAATTCAACAAGCGCTTCAAATTTTTTAATTGCAGTGCGCATTGCTGACTTCATAGCTGCGTTATGAGCGCGGCGCTTTTCGCTTGTTTTTGCACGTTTAATTGCTGATTTAATGTTTGCCATTTTTTTCACCTCCGTTAACCGATCGCCAATATATACGTTCAATACGCGACAGTTCGATGAACAATAAGAACAAGTGATATTCTACCAAACTGCTCTTAATTATGCAATAGGGCAAGGCCGGAAAAGTGTGATTGTATGAAAAAGGCGGAAAATGGATAAAACAAATGATAAAAAATAATGGAGGAGAATGTATGATCGATTTACGACCGTATAGTGTGCGAACGGATTTAGCGATTGAAGCGCATGAAATAGCGATTGAAGAACAATTACAAAGCAAGCAGGAAACTTCGCTTAAAGGGGTATTGATTCGCGATTGGGAAGAAGATGGTGTTCATTTTTCATTCGTAGAAGTGACAGAAGAAGGGGCAAAGGCGTTAGGAAAAAAAGCTGGAAAATATTTAACGATTGAAGCGCAAGGTATTCGAACGCAAGATACTGACTTACAACAAAAAGTAGAAAAACTATTTGCAAAACATTTTCATGCTTTTTTACAGCAACTTGGTATTCCAAAAGAAGCGAGTTGCCTCGTCGTTGGATTAGGGAATGCAGAAGTGACACCGGATGCACTCGGTCCACTAGCTGTGTCTAACTTATTGGTGACGCGTCATTTATTTCAGTTACAGCCTGAAAGCGTTCAAGATGGATTTCGCTCGGTAAGCGCGCTCGCTCCAGGGGTGATGGGGATGACTGGAATTGAAACGAGCGACGTGATTGCGGGTATTGTAGAAAAAATTCAACCTGATTTTATTATTGCGATTGATGCTCTAGCAGCGCGTTCGATTGAACGAGTAAATGCTACCATTCAAATTTCTGATACAGGCATTCACCCGGGATCAGGAGTGGGAAATAAACGAAAAGAACTTAGTAAACAAACGTTAGGTATTCCTGTCATTGCGATTGGTGTGCCGACGGTTGTTGATGCTGTGTCAATTGCAAGCGATACGATTGATTTGTTATTAAAACATCTCGGTCGTGAGATGAAAGAAGGCAATCGCGCAGCGCGCGCGTTGGCCCCAGCTAATCTTGTATTCGGGAAGAAAAAAAAATTAACGGAAGAAGATTTGCCAAATGAGTCAAATCGTTCTGCTTTTTTAGGCATGGTCGGCATGCTAGATGAAGAAGAAAAGCGGCGATTAATTTATGAAGTGCTTGCTCCGCTCGGTCATAATTTAATGGTTACGCCAAAAGAGGTTGATGTATTTATTGAGGAGATGGCAAACATATTAGCGAGTGGTTTAAACGCTGCTTTGCATCATCGGATTGATCAAGAAAACGTCGGGGCATACACGCATTAGTTTTTCGTTCTATCTTTCAAGGCGTTGTCATATTGATAGAGTAGACAAGCTTTGAAAGGGTGAAGTGATAAAAATGATGGTGACCGTTCACGGTACAAGTATAAAAAAGTGGCTTGTATTTATTTTGTTTACATTTATGGGGACGCTGACAGTTGTCGCTATGATAACAGCGACATCGACATATCGTCTTTCTTCTTCTTCTGTTCATGAAGTGACGAATCGGTTTTCAACGGAATCACTTGTTCATTTACTCTCGTTTGAAAATGCATACTTTCGCGAAATGATACCGAAAGAAAAGCAGCGATTGCCGTATTCGACATATTTTTTTCAAATGATGACAAGCGTCAATTTGAACGATCCGCGCAGTTTGCTTGGAAGGGAGCTACCGGGGTTTTCGTTGTACGATAGCGAAATTATTTTAGCTGGAGAAGGAACGAACTTTACAAACATTCCGTACGAGTCGCCCCCTCCTTTAGAAGTGTTGCTTGCTGAGCGAGAAGCTGCCCAAGAACAACTTCAGGAGGAAGAAACACCGTCTGCCCCTCTTCCTTCACAAACGACAGAAGGAAAAAAGGTTGTTTATATTTATCATACCCATACACAAGAGTCGTATTTACCAGCGTTAAAGGGTGTCACGAATCCAAACTTCGCCCATCATCCGACTGTGAATGTGACGAAAGTCGGGAAAAAGTTAGGAGAAGAATTAGAGAAGCGAGGCATTGGCACCATTGTTGATACGACAGATTTCATAAGTAAATTATTAAAGAACAATAGACCATATTATCAAGCATATGATATGTCGCGTAAAACGGTTGTTGAAGCAATGACAAATAATCGTGACGTGCAATATTTGATTGATATTCATCGTGATTCTCGTCGCCGCAATGATACGACCGTAACGATTAACGGGGTCGACTATGCGAGGGTGTCGTTTATTATCGGCGGGGAAAATGCGAAATATGAAAAAAACTTACAGCTTGTCACAAAATTGCATGAGTTACTTGAAAAAAAATATCCAGGGTTAAGCCGTGGAACGTTTGAGAAAAAAGGAGTCGGCACAAACGGAAAGTTTAATCAAGATTTATCGGAAAACGCCATTTTAATTGAATTTGGTGGTGTGGATAATACGTTTCAAGAATTGTATCGAACGGTTTCAGCTGTTGCTGACGTGTTTAGTGAATATTATTGGCAAGCGGAAAAAGTGAATGCGACACAACCAGCAGAAAAAAAGTAGGTGAGTAATATGGTGAAATTTACAATTCAAAGTTTACTCATCGCCGTCATTTTTTTAGTCGGAGTATTGCTCGGCATGCAACAAGCAAACGAAGGAATGCGAAAAATGAAAGGGTATAACGATCCGTCGCTTGAGCGGGTTGTACACGTATCAAAAGATGAAACGATCGTCCTTGGACGATCCATCGAAGAGAAAAAAGAAAAACTGCAACAAATTGAAGCGTTTAACATATTTTCAAAGGCGGGGCAGAAGCTTGCAACGTTCGTTCATTCGATCGTTGAACATATGCTTTCATTGGCGCAAAAGGCAGGATAGTGATCCGCCTTTCTTTTTATTTTGCGTTGAATATTGTGAACGTTGTTGTTATAATCAAAGCTAGCGTATTTCGGAAATTATAGGAGTGGAATATAGATGAATCGTGAAGAAAGATTAAAAAGAAGGGATCGCATTCGTAACTTTTCGATTATTGCACATATTGACCACGGAAAATCTACGCTTGCAGACCGCATTCTTGAAAAGACGGGTGCGCTATCTGAGCGCGAAATGAAAGACCAAGCGCTTGATTCAATGGAGTTAGAGCGCGAGCGCGGCATTACGATTAAATTAAACGCTGTTCAACTTCATTACAAAGCAAAAGACGGCGAAGATTACATTTTACATTTAATTGACACGCCGGGGCACGTCGATTTTACGTATGAGGTGTCACGCAGTTTAGCGGCGTGTGAAGGAGCGATTTTAGTCGTCGATGCAGCGCAAGGCATTGAAGCACAAACGCTAGCGAACGTATATTTAGCGATTGATAACAATTTAGAAATTTTGCCTGTTATCAATAAAATTGATTTACCAAGTGCAGACCCTGAACGTGTTCGTCAAGAAATTGAAGATGTGATCGGTCTTGATGCATCGGAAGCGGTGTTGGCATCAGCAAAAGTTGGCATTGGGATCGACGAAATTTTAGAGCAAATTGTTCAAAAAATTCCTTCTCCATCTGGCGATCCAGATGCTCCGCTCAAAGCGCTCATTTTCGACTCGTTGTATGATCCGTATCGTGGGGTTGTCGCGTATATTCGCGTCGTCGAAGGAACGGTCAAAGCGGGGCAAAAAATTAAAATGATGGCGACAGGAAAAGAATTTGAAGTCGTTGAGGTCGGCGTATTTACACCGAAAGCGAAAGTCGTTGATGAATTAACGGTCGGCGATGTAGGCTATTTAACGGCTTCGATTAAAAACGTCAGCGATACGCGCGTCGGGGATACGATTACGCATGCGGACAATCCAGCGAGTGAACCGCTTCCAGGGTATCGTCGATTGAATCCGATGGTGTTTTGCGGATTATATCCAATCGATACAGCGCGCTACAACGATTTGCGTGAGGCGTTAGAAAAATTACAATTAAACGATGCAGCGTTGCAGTTTGAGCCGGAGACGTCACAAGCGCTCGGTTTCGGCTTCCGCTGTGGCTTCTTAGGACTGTTGCATATGGAAATTATTCAAGAGCGATTAGAGCGCGAGTTTAACATTGACATCATTGCAACAGCGCCAAGCGTTATATATAAAGTATATTTAACAGATGGAACAGAGTTAGCTGTCGATAACCCGTCAAACATGCCAGATCCGCAAAAAATTGAACGTGTGGAAGAGCCATATGTACGCGCGACAATTATGGTGCCAAACGATTACGTCGGTCCTGTCATGGAATTATGTCAAAAGAAACGCGGTATTTTTGGAGATATGCAATATTTAGACGAACGGCGTGTCACATTGACGTATGAATTGCCGCTTGCTGAAATCGTATACGACTTCTTTGATATTTTAAAATCGAGCACGAAAGGATACGCATCGTTTGACTATGAGTTGATCGGGTATAAGCCGTCTAAGCTTGTAAAAATGGACATTTTATTAAATGGTGAAAAAGTTGACGCTTTATCGTTTATTGTCCATCGTGATTCAGCATACGATCGTGGAAAAGTGATCGTTGAAAAATTAAAAGATTTAATTCCGCGCCAACAGTTTGAAGTGCCTGTTCAAGCAGCCATTGGTAATAAAATTATTGCCCGTTCAACGATTAAAGCATTGCGTAAAAACGTATTAGCGAAATGTTATGGGGGTGACATTTCCCGTAAGCGGAAGTTGCTTGAAAAGCAAAAAGAAGGGAAAAAGCGCATGAAGCAAGTCGGCTCTGTTGAAGTGCCACAAGAAGCGTTTATGGCTGTATTAAAAATGGATGATCAAAAATAAAACAACCGCAGAACCATTCTGCGGTTTTTTGTATAGAAAAGGGTGAAACGAGTGATTCAAGCAGCATATATTCATATTCCGTTTTGTACGCACATTTGTCATTATTGTGATTTTAATAAAGTATTTTTACATCAACAACCGGTTGATGCTTATATTGATGCATTAATTATCGAAATGGAGCGGACGTTTGAACGTTTTCCAACGCCGCGATTACAAACGGTATTTATCGGTGGGGGAACGCCGACGTCGCTTGCCGCCAAACAACTCGAGCGATTATTGCGTGCCATTCATCGTATTGTTCCACTTGCTTCGAATGTGGAGTTTACCGTTGAAGCGAACCCAGATGGAGTAAGTGACGAACAGTTGCATGTGCTCAAGCAATGGGGAGTGAATCGCCTTAGCTTTGGAGTGCAGACGTTTGACGATGAGCTGCTAACACGCATTGGACGTACGCATACGAAAGAAACAGCGATCGAAACAATCGAACGAGCGCACGAGCTCGGTTTTCATAATATAAATATCGATTTAATGTACGGATTGCCGACACAAACGATCGCTCAACTAAGAGAGACGTTGCACATAACGTTTTCATTGCCGATTCAGCACGTTTCTGCTTACTCGTTAATTATTGAACCGAAAACGGTATTTTACAACTTAATGAAAAAAAGCACGTTGCCGCTACCGAGTCAAGAAGAAGAAGCATATATGTACGAAATCATTATGGAACAAATGGAACAACGTGGGTATAAACAATACGAACTAAGCAATTATACAAAAAACGGGTTTTATAGCCGTCATAATATGACGTATTGGAATAATGAGTATTACTACGGATTTGGTGCAGGAGCGCATAGTTATATGAACGGCGTAAGATATGTAAATGCGGGACCAATTAAAAAATATATCCAACTCATTGAACAAGGGAAGCTCCCATATGTTGATACACATGTCGTTTCGAAAGAAGAGGAAATGGAAGAGCATATGTTTCTTGGGTTGCGAAAAACAGAAGGGGTAAACAAACGGGAATTTTTAGAGCGATATGGAAAAACGATGCATGATGTTTTTCGTGAAGCGATTGTGTTGCAAAAACAAAAAGGGCTGCTTGAGGAGACAGATGAGGCAATTGTTCTTACCCATCGCGGCAAATTGCTCGGTAATGAAGTATTTCAGTCGTTTCTTGGCGTTTCATCTTGACATGGCAAGTGCAATTTGATACTTTAATAGTAGATTTAGCACTCGCTTTGTTAGAGTGCTAACAGAGGTGATGAGTGTTGCTAACAGATCGCCAATTGTTAATTTTAAAAATTATTGTCGATGACTTTATTCGTTCAGGACAACCGGTTGGTTCGCGAACATTATCGAAAAAAGAACAAATTACGTTTAGTTCGGCGACCATTCGCAATGAAATGGCGGATTTAGAGGATCTTGGCTTTATTGAAAAAACACATATTTCTTCTGGTCGCGTTCCGTCCCAAAAAGGATATCGGTATTACGTTGATCATTTATTACCACCTGTTCGATTAACACAAAAAGATGTCCAAACGATTCAATCGATTTTTAATGAACAAATATATGAATTAGAAAAGCTCATTCAAAAATCGGCACAAATTTTATCAGATTTAACGAGTTATACAACTGTTGTGCTCGGTCCTTCTGTGAAAGAACATAAACTCAAAACAATTCAAATCGTTCCGCTTACCGCAGAAACAGCCGTTGCAATCATTGTGACGGATACGGGATATGTAGAGAAGCACGTTGTCACGCTTCCACCGTCTATTCCGCCATCTGATGTTGAAAAGATGGTAAACATTTTAAACGATCGGTTGACGGGTGTGCCTTTAGAAGACTTAACAGATAAAATTCAAACGGAAGTTGCGCATGTTTTGCGTGAACATATCCAAAGCTACGACCACATGTTGCGGATGATTTCTTCTTCTTTAGATTTAAATGCGCCTGCACAAATGTTTTTAAGCGGAAAAATGAATATGCTTCGTCAACCGGAATTTAACGATATCGATAAACTTCGTGCTTTATTTAACGTTATTGAACAAGAAAAAGAATTTTATCGTTTGTTAAGAAAACATAAACAACAAGGTATTCAAGTGAAAATTGGCACGGAAAACGATGTCGAAGGAATGGAAAGCTGCAGTTTGATTACAGCAACGTATTCTGTTGGGGGAGAAAAGCTTGGCACAATTGCAGTTCTTGGTCCAACTCGTATGGAATATTCGCGTGTCATCTCATTGTTGAGCCTTATTGCGACCGATTTATCGAACGTATTAACGATGTGGTATCAAAAAGATTAGCGATGTCAATATTATGGATGGGGAATTTCCCCATCCGCTTTTCAAGTGTTTGAGGGAGGTGAGAAGATGGAGAAAGAACAGCGTACATATGATGAAACGGCTGGACAACATGAAGATATACAAACTGAGCAACGGCAAGATGAGCCAATGCAAAGTGAAGAAGCAAAAGAAGAAAAAGACGAGTTGGCACTTGCTTATGAAAAAATTGCGCAACTCGAAGCGAAGTTAGCAGAGACAGAAAATCGGTTCCTTCGTTTACATGCTGATTTTGACAATTATCGCCGCCGTGTGCGTTTAGATATGGAAGCTGCTGAAAAATATCGTGCGCAAAGCTTAGTTGCTGACTTGTTGCCGATTTTAGATAACTTTGAACGCGCATTACAAGTGCAAGTAGAAGATGAGAAAGCAAAATCGCTCTTACAAGGAATGGAAATGGTTTATCGCGCGTTAATTGAAGCGCTGAAAAAAGAAGGGGTCGAAGCGATTGAATCGGTTGGAAAACCGTTCGATCCGCATGTGCACCAAGCAGTCATGCAAGTCGACGATCAAAACTATGAACCAAACACAGTTGTTGAAGAGTTTCAAAAAGGCTATAAACTAAAAGATCGTGTCATTCGTCCGGCAATGGTCAAAGTAAATCAATAAGGAGGGATTATGTATGAGCAAAATTATCGGTATTGACTTAGGTACAACAAACTCTTGCGTTGCTGTATTAGAAGGCGGTGAGCCAAAAGTTATTCCAAACCCAGAAGGAGGTCGCACGACACCGTCTGTCGTTGCATTTAAAAATGGTGAGCGTTTAGTTGGTGAAGTCGCAAAACGTCAAGCAATCACAAACCCAAACACAATCATTTCAATTAAACGCCATATGGGTACAGACTATAAAGTACAAATCGAAGGAAAAGAATATACACCTCAACAAATTTCTGCGATGATTTTACAATACTTAAAATCATATGCAGAAGCATATTTAGGTGAACCTGTGACACGCGCGGTCATTACCGTTCCAGCTTACTTTAACGATGCACAACGTCAAGCGACAAAAGATGCTGGTCGCATCGCTGGCTTAGAAGTTGAGCGTATCATTAACGAGCCGACAGCGGCAGCGTTAGCATACGGATTAGATAAAATGGATGAAGATCAAACAATTCTCGTCTACGACTTAGGTGGCGGTACATTTGACGTATCAATTCTTGAGTTAGGCGACGGCGTATTTGAAGTAAAAGCAACAGCCGGTGACAACCACCTCGGCGGTGACGACTTTGACCAAGTCATTATTGATTACTTAGTAGAAGAGTTTAAAAAAGAACATGGCATCGATTTATCGAAAGACAAAATGGCGTTGCAACGTTTAAAAGATGCAGCAGAAAAAGCGAAAAAAGAACTTTCGGGCGTCATGCAAACGCAAATTTCGTTGCCGTTTATTACCGCGAACGAAAACGGTCCGCTTCATTTAGAAATGACGTTGACGCGCGCAAAATTTGAAGAATTGTCCGCACACTTAGTTGAGCGCACGATGGGACCTGTTCGTCAAGCGCTAAAAGACGCTGGCTTGACGCCTGCGGATATCGACAAAGTCATTCTTGTCGGTGGTTCAACGCGCATCCCTGCCGTTCAAGAAGCGATTAAAAAAGAAATCGGAAAAGAGCCGCATAAAGGAGTAAACCCAGATGAAGTCGTTGCAATTGGTGCTGCCATCCAAGGTGGAGTGATTGCTGGTGACGTGAAAGACGTCGTATTATTAGACGTAACACCACTTTCGCTCGGTATTGAAACGATGGGTGGCGTCTTTACAAAATTAATTGAACGCAATACGACGATTCCGACAAGCAAATCGCAAATTTTCACAACGGCAGCGGACAATCAAACAGCGGTAGACATTCACGTCTTGCAAGGTGAGCGCCTAATGGCTGCCGACAACAAAACGCTCGGTCGCTTCCAATTAACTGACATTCCACCAGCCCCGCGCGGTGTGCCGCAAATTGAAGTGACGTTCGATATTGACGCAAACGGTATTGTGCACGTGCGCGCGAAAGACTTAGGTACAAATAAAGAACAATCAATTACAATTAAATCTTCGTCTGGTTTGTCTGAAGAAGAAATTCAACGCATGATTAAAGAAGCGGAAGAAAATGCAGAAGCAGACCGGAAGCGAAAAGAAGAAGTTGAACTTCGCAACGAAGCAGATCATCTCATGTTCACAACAGAAAAAACATTAAAAGAATTAGAAGGAAAAGTAGACGAAGCGGATGTGAAAAAAGCGCAAGAGGCGAAGGACGCATTAAAAGCAGCGCTTGAAGGAAAAGATATCGAAGACATTCGCGCGAAGAAAAATGCGCTTCAAGAAGTTGTACAACAGCTTTCAATTAAGTTATATGAGCAAGCAGCTCAACAAGCGCAAGCCCAACAAAGCGAAGGCAAAAAAGACGATAACGTCGTCGATGCCGAATTTGAAGAAGTGAAAGAAGATAAGTAAACAAACAAAAAGTCAAAGTCAGGCCTGCCTTGGCTTTGACTTTTTTGCTATGGAAATATCAAATATATTGCGTAATAAGATGATACAATGATAAAATTACGTTCATGTGAACGAGTCGGGAGTGGGTGATCATGAGTAAACGGGACTATTATGAAGTGCTCGGTGTAAGTAAAAACGCAACAAAGGAAGAAATTAAAAAAGCATATCGGAAGTTATCAAAACAGTATCATCCAGATATTAATAAAGCGCCCGATGCAGCAGAAAAGTTTAAAGAAATTAAAGAAGCATACGAAGTGTTAAGTGACGATCAAAAGCGTGCTCACTACGATCAGTTTGGTCATACAGATCCGAACCAGCAGTTTGGTGGATTTGGTGGTGCTGATTTTGATTTTGGTGGGTTTGGTGGCTTCGAAGATATTTTCAGCAGCTTTTTCGGTGGTGGGCGCCGACGTGATCCGAACGCCCCACGTGCAGGGGCAGACTTGCAATATACGATGCGCTTGACGTTTGAAGAAGCGGTATTTGGAAAAGAAACAAATATTGAAATTCCGCGTGAAGAAACGTGCGATACATGCCACGGTTCTGGTGCGAAGCCGGGAACGAAAAAAGAAACGTGCGCACATTGTCATGGTACAGGGCAATTAACGATCGAACAAGCAACGCCATTTGGTCGCATCGTAAATCGACGCGTTTGTCATCATTGCGGCGGAACAGGGCAGTGGATTAAAGAAAAATGTACAACATGTCATGGAACAGGTCGTGTAAAAAAACGGAAAAAAATTCATGTCAAAATTCCTGCTGGTGTCGATGACGGTCAGCAACTGCGTTTAGCAGGTCAAGGAGAGCCAGGAATCAACGGTGGGCCATCAGGAGATTTGTACATCGTTTTCCACGTTGAGCCACATGAATTTTTCGAACGCGATGGCGATGACATTTATTGTGAAATGCCAATTACATTTACGCAAGCAGCGCTCGGTGCAGATATTGAAGTGCCGACGTTGTATGGAAAAGTAAAGTTGAAAATCCCAGCTGGTACGCAAACAGGTACAAAATTCCGTTTAAAAGGAAAAGGAGTGCCGAATGTGCATGGGTACGGGAAGGGAGATCAACATATTCGCGTGCGTGTCGTCACGCCAACGAAATTAACGGAACGTCAAAAACAATTATTGCGTGAATTTGAACAACTCAGTCAAGGGAATGGCCAAGAAGACAGCTTTTTTGCAAAAGTGAAGCGAGCATTTAAAGGGGAGTAACGTGAAGGAGGAGTTGGTAGATCATGAAATGGTCAGAAATAAGCATTCATACAACACACGAAGCGGTCGAGGCGATTTCGAATATTTTACATGAAGCAGGTGCAGGTGGCGTTGTCATTGAGGATCCGTTTGAACTAACGAAAGAGCGTGAAACAACTTACGGGGAAATCTACCAACTCAATCCTGACGATTACCCCGAAGAAGGAGTTATTATTAAAGCATATTTACCGGTGAATAGTTTTTTAGGTGAAACGGTCGAAGAAATTAAACAAGCGATTAACAACTTAATGTTATATAACATTGATATCGGGCGAAATAAAATTACGATCAGCGAAGTGAATGAAGAAGAATGGGCGACGGCGTGGAAAAAATATTACAATCCGGTGAAAATTTCTGAACGCTTCACGATCGTCCCGACATGGGAAACGTATGAATCGGTTTCAAGCGATGAATTAATTATTGAGCTAGATCCGGGCATGGCGTTTGGCACAGGGACGCATCCAACAACCGTCATGTGTATTCAAGCGCTTGAAAAAACGGTTAAAGAAGGAGATACAGTCGTTGATGTCGGTACGGGATCAGGCATTTTAAGCATTGCTGCTGCGATGTTAGGAGCGAAACGCGTTCATGCGCTCGATTTAGATCCGGTTGCGGTAGAAAGTGCAAAATTGAACGTGAAGTTAAATAAAGTACACGATGTCGTTACCGTTTCGCAAAACAATTTACTTGATCGAATCGATGAACAAGCAGATGTCATCGTCGCAAATATTTTAGCTGAAATTATTCTTCGTTTTGTTGATGATGCGTATCGCCTGTTGCACTCAGGTGGCGTATTTATTACATCAGGTGTCATTCAAACGAAAAAACAAGAAGTGAAGGAAGGACTTCTTCGCGCTGGTTTTACAATTGAAGAAACGTTAACGATGGAAGATTGGGTTGCGTTTATTGCAAAAAAACAATAAAAAGGGTGTTCGTGTTGCAACGATATTTTGTACGTAACGAGCAAATCATTGGCGATCACGTCATGATTTCTGGCGATGACGTCCATCATATCGGACGGGTGATGCGGATGAATGAAGGTGATCGTCTTCTTTGTTGTAATGAACGTAGTGAAACGATGCTCTGTGAGATCGAACAAATTTCCAATGATTTTGTGCGTTGCCGTATTATACAATGGATAGAGGCAAACGTTGAACTTCCTGTACACGTATATGTCGCAAGCGGATTGTTAAAAGGAGATAAATACGAACTCGTTTTGCAGAAAGGGACAGAGCTTGGGGCAAAAGGATTTCTTCCGCTCATAACCTCTCGTTCGATCGTGAAATGGGACGAGAAAAAAGGCGATAAAAAGGTGGAACGTTGGCAAAAAATTGTGAAAGAAGCAGCTGAACAATCGCACAGAGCTTATATGCCATCTGTTTATGCTCCGATAACAGTTCGTGAACTCATCTCATGGGCGCACGATGTCGATTATAAATGTATCGCATATGAAGAGGAGGCGAAAGAAGGAAACCATCATTCGTTTGCTCATCTTCTTCAGACGATGAACGACGGGGACTCTCTCCTCATCGTTTTTGGACCAGAGGGCGGACTATCTGAGCAAGAAGTTGCGCTATTAAAAGACCATGGGTTTGTCGTATGTAGTCTTGGACCGCGTATTTTACGGGCAGAGACGGCGCCGTTATACGCATTATCAGCAGTATCTTATGAATGGGAACTCAAGTGAGGTGATATACATGCCAACGGTTGCGTTTCATACGTTAGGATGCAAAGTGAATCATTACGAAACAGAAGCGATTTGGCAGTTGTTTAAACAAGCAGGATATGAGCGAAAAGATTTTGAAAGCCACGCCGATGTATACGTTATTAATACGTGTACAGTAACGAATACAGGGGATAAAAAAAGTCGCCAAGTCATTCGTCGTGCGGTGCGCCGTAATCCTGATGCGGTCGTCTGCGTAACAGGCTGTTATGCCCAAACGTCTCCTGCGGAAGTTATGGCAATTCCAGGCGTTGATATTGTCATCGGTACACAAGATCGCGGCAAAATTTTAGAGTACATTGAGCAGTTTAAACAACAGCGCCAGCCGATTAACGGTGTGCGCAATATTATGAAAACACGCGTATATGAAGAGCTTGATGTGCCTGCGTTTACGGATCGAACACGCGCATCGCTGAAAATTCAAGAAGGATGCAATAACTTTTGTACGTTTTGTATTATTCCATGGGCGCGCGGCTTAATGCGATCACGAGATCCGAAAGAAGTCATTCGTCAGGCGCAACAACTCGTTGATGCAGGCTATAAGGAAATCGTGTTAACGGGCATTCATACAGGCGGATATGGAGAAGATATGAAAGATTACAATTTTGCCATGTTGTTGCGCGATATCGATGAGCAAGTGAAAGGATTAAAACGATTGCGTATTTCATCGATTGAAGCGAGCCAAATTACAGATGAAGTCATCGCCGTATTAAAACAGTCCGATAAAATTGTTCGTCATTTACACATTCCGTTGCAATCTGGTTCAAATACGGTGTTAAAGCGAATGCGCCGCAAATATACGACGGAATTTTTTGCAGAGAGACTGGCACGTTTACGCGAAGTATTTCCAGATTTAGCTGTTACATCGGATGTGATTGTCGGTTTCCCAGGTGAGACGAAAGAAGAATTTATGGAGACATACGAATTTATTCGCGAGCAACGCTTCTCCGAACTGCACGTCTTTCCATACTCGAAGCGGACAGGTACACCAGCAGCAAGAATGCCAGATCAAGTTGACGAAGAAATAAAAAATGAGCGCGTTCATCGCTTAATTGCACTTTCTGATCAATTAGCGAAAGAGTATGCATCAAAGTTTGAAGGACAAGTGCTTGAAGTCATTCCAGAAGAGCTTTATAAAGAAGATCCAACGAGCGGCTTATATGTCGGTTATACGGATAACTATTTAAAAGTGAAATTTCCAGCAACAGAAGACATGGTAGGTAAACTTGTGAAAGTGAAAATGACAAAAGCAGGCTACCCATATAACGAAGGGGAATTTGTTCGCGTCATCGATGATGCACATGAAGCTGTTCGGTTAAGCTCATAAAAAGAAGTTGACTTATGAACTTGGTTATATTATACTTTGAAAGTACATGTTCTAACATGTGCCAAGGATTAGCGGTTTTGTTCGGAGGGAGGGAAGTAGGATGTCGAAAACGATCGTTCGTAAAAACGAGTCGCTTGAAGATGCTCTTCGTCGCTTCAAACGTGCGGTTTCAAAAACAGGTACGTTGCAAGAAGCAAGAAAGCGCGAATTCTATGAAAAGCCAAGCGTAAGACGTAAGAAAAAGTCTGAAGCGGCTAGAAAGCGCAAATATTAAAAGAGGGTGTATTTATGAGTCTTCTCGAACGTTTGAACAATGATATGAAGCAAGCGATGAAAAACAAAGAGAAGGACAAATTATCGGTCATTCGCATGGTGAAATCCGCTTTACAAAATGAAGCGATTAAACTTGGCAAAACGTTGACCGAGGATGAAGAATTAACCGTACTTTCTCGCGAATTAAAACAGCGTAAAGACTCCCTCCAAGAATTTGAAAAAGCTGGTCGCACAGACCTTGTTGATAAAGTCAAGGAAGAGATTACGGTTCTTGAACTTTACATGCCGAAGCAGTTGAGCGAAGAAGAGCTTGTGCAGATCGTAAAAGAAACGATTGCCGAAGTAGGCGCTTCCTCAAAAGCGGATATGGGTAAAGTGATGGGAGCGATCATGCCGAAAGTGAAAGGAAAAGCAGACGGCTCGCTCGTAAACAAACTTGTTCAGCAACATTTAAGCTAAAAACGCCTTACGATATCGTAAGGTGTTTTTCTGTTTTTGAAACTTTTTTTCTTTTCATACGTACATATAAAAGGTGAAGGGAGGAAAAACGATGGCCGGTTTCATTATTGCTTTCACGCACCCATTTCTTGTTGCGCTTTTACTCATCGCCGGTAGCGTGACGTTTGTTTGGCAACTGTACGATGCACGATGGAATTGGAAAGGAACAACAAGTTTCGTTTGTTTTTTTCTTTTTTTCTCGTCGCATTTAGCGGCTGGTTTAACAAGTGTCGGGGCGATTATATTATTTGGTATTGGTCTTATTTTGTTAGTCATTGAGTTGTTTGTGCCGGGCGGGGTAATCGGTGTTGCTGGAGTGAGTACGCTCGTGTGGAGCTTATTTTTAGCCGCAAAACATTCCCCTTTTATCACTGTTTCTTTATCTGTAGCTGTTGTGAGTGCGCTCATGATGGGATTATGGCTCAGTCGGGTTAGCAAAAAAAAGATGGTGCTTTTTGAAAAAATTGTGTTGACCGATGAACAGCGAAATGAAAAAGGATATGTGTCTCATGAAGCGCGCATTGATTTAATTGGAAAGCGCGGAGTGTCACTTACTGTATTGCGGCCAGCGGGAACAGCACTCATTGATGAAGAACGTGTAGATGTCGTCACAGAAGGGGAATATATTGAACGACATCGTCCAATTGAAGTAATTGATGTAGATGGGGTAAAAGTTGTCGTTCGAGAATGTAAAAAAGAGGAGGAAATTGTATGACACCAGATCAATTTTTGTTTATTATTGCAATTGCTTTAGGACTTGTGTTGTTAGCTGTATTTTTTTCGTTCGTTCCAGTTATGCTTTGGATTTCAGCACTTGCTTCCGGAGTGCCAATTAGCATTTTTACGCTTATTGGGATGCGTTTGCGTCGCGTCATTCCATCACGTGTCATTAATCCGTTAATTAAGGCGAAAAAAGCAGGATTAGATGTAACGATTAATCAATTAGAAAGTCATTATTTAGCAGGTGGAAATGTCGACCGCGTCGTTAATGCCTTAATTGCTGCACAACGCGCCAATATTAATTTAACGTTTGAACGTTGCGCTGCCATTGATTTAGCAGGAAGAAACGTATTAGAAGCTGTCCAAATGAGCGTCAATCCAAAAGTCATTGAAACACCGTTTATTTCGGGTGTGGCGATGGATGGCATTGAAGTGAAGGCGAAAGCACGCATTACTGTACGAGCAAATATTGATCGATTAGTGGGTGGAGCAGGAGAAGAAACGATTATTGCTCGTGTAGGTGAAGGTATTGTATCAACAATCGGCTCTCAAGACGATCATAAAAAAGTGCTTGAAAACCCAGATATGATTTCTCAAACGGTATTAGCTAAAGGATTAGACTCAGGAACAGCGTTTGAAATTTTATCGATTGATATTGCGGATATTGATATTGGGAAAAATATCGGGGCAGAATTGCAAACAGACCAAGCGGAGGCAGATAAGAAAATTGCGCAAGCGAAAGCAGAAGAACGCCGTGCGATGGCCGTTGCGCTTGAACAAGAAATGAAAGCGCGCGTGCAAGAAATGCAAGCAAAAGTCATTGAAGCAGAAGCACAAGTGCCGCTTGCCATGGCAGAAGCGCTTCGTTCTGGAAAGCTCGGCGTGATGGATTACATGAACTTAAAAAACATTATGGCTGATACAAATATGCGCGATTCGATTGGGAAACTCACGCAACAACCAGATGATGAGAAAAAGTGAGGAATAAATGATGGTGCTAATCGATTGGCTCCTTAACAACTTATTTGTCGTCTTTGTTTTAGTCGCATTTATTTCGTGGATTGGAAAAAGAATAAAAATAGTAGAGGAAACGATTGAACAAAAACAACAGCAAGAACAACAACCGACCGTCGTTGTGAAAGAAATAGAGCCAGAAACGAGACGTGAAGTTAAGAAAGAGCGAGAAATTATTGTGCCACAGCAAATGATCGAGCAACAAGCAAAAGTAAAACAATTACCAAAACATCCGCTCGTACAAGGTGTGATTTTTTCCGAAGTGCTTGGTCCACCGCGAGCCAAGCGTCCGTACAGTAGAAAATAAGTGCTATAACCCCCGTTTCGCTCATACATATGAGATGAAAGGGGGTTTTGTTTATGATCGGAAAATGGAAAAACAACATGCGACAATGGTTAACAAATCAAATGGAATTACCTGCAGATGTTGTCGCTGACCTCCCCCGTATTACAATGATTGGGCATATTCATATTTACATAGAAAATCATCGCGGGTTACTTTTGTTTACAGATCGCGAATTGCGCTTGTTGTTAAAAAACGGGCAGCTACTTGTCAAAGGGGAATCGTTTAGTATTAAAACGATTTTGCCAGAAGAAATTTTGCTCGAGGGAAAGATTAGCCAAGTGTTATATTTGGAAGAATAAGGGGGGGCGAGTGTGAAAAACGAATGGATGTATCGCGTGGCCGGACATTTGCGTATACGTATTGTTGGAAAAGGATTAGAGCGATTATTAAATGAATTTACACGGCGAGGAATATACGTATGGAACGTGAGGCGAGAGGACGAAAGCTCGCTCACGTGTTACATGTTTCTTCGCGATATTCGTCATGTGCGAGTAGCGATGCGAAAAAGTGGATGTAAGCTATATGTTCTCGAACGGCGAGGAGCACCGTTTTGGTTGAAAACGTCATGGAAAAATAGCGGTATCGTTGTCGGATTAGTTGCCTTTATGTGCGTCGTTTTTTTATTATCTAACATAATTTGGCGTATTGAAGTCACAGGGGCGAATCCAGAAGTCGAACATACTGTGAGACAACAATTAAAAAAAATAGGGGTTGAACGTGGTGCGCTACAGTTTGTCATCCCTACTCCTGAAGCGATTCAGCGAACGTTAATGAACAATATGGATACGATTACGTGGATTGGTGTTGAATGGCGCGGGACGACGCTATATTGCCAAGTCGTTGAAAAAAAGAAGCCGACACAAACGAAAGCGAATGCGCCACAACATCTTGTTGCGAAGAAAAAAGCGGTCATTACGTATATGTTTGTTGAGCAGGGTCAAGCGGTTGTAGAAGTGAATGATCATGTCGTTCCAGGGCAGTTGCTCGTTTCCGGTTTTATTGGAAAAGAAGGACAGACAGAGATCGTGCCAGCGCGCGGTCAAATTTTAGGGGAGACATGGTACAAGTCTACGGTCGTCGTTCCGTTAAAAACGACGTTTTATATGTTTACGGGAAAAAAGCGTGAAACACATTACATTCGTTTTTGGTCGTGGAAAATCCCGATTTTTTGGGATCATGAAGAGCAGTTTTCACAATTTGAAAAGCAAGTAGACGAAAAAACGTTTCGCTTTTTCACATGGACGTTACCGATTGTTTATGAAAAAGTCGTGTGGCGTGAAAAAGAAGTGGCCGTTCGTGAGTATTCGTACGAGCAAGCAAAAGCGGTAGCGAAACAAATTGCGCGCGAGCAGTTACAGCGACAACTGCCTGCGGATGCGAACATTCAAGGTGAAAAAGTTTTGCATGAGTCGAAAGAGAATGGTAAAGTAAAAGTAGAAATGCATTACCAAGTCATTGAAAACATTGCGATACCACAACCAATTATTCAAGGAGACTGAGGAATGTCGGAACAGTTTGTCACGATTTACCCTAACGTACAAAATGCAGATGAGGCGCTTGCTTTGTTCGGTACGCACGATGTTCATTTAAAACGCATTGAACAAGAACTCGGTGTTTCAATTGTGACGCGTGGCGAATCGGTAAGCGTGTCAGGAAATAAACAACATATTGAGCTCGTTGATGAGTTGTTGCGTCATTTGTTGCTTGTTATCCGCAAAGGCATTGTCATTAGCGAACGTGATGTGCTTTATGCGCTACAAATGGCGAAGAACGGTACGATTTCTTATTTTGTAGAGTTGTACAACGAAGAAATTGGAAAAAACGCAAAAGGAAAAGCGATTCGTGTTAAAACGCTCGGTCAGCGTCAATACGTTTCTGCCATCCAGCGCCATGATTTAATTTTTGGCATTGGACCAGCAGGAACAGGAAAAACGTATTTAGCGGTTGTGATGGCTGTACAAGCGTTAAAAAACGGACAAGTCAAGCGGATTATTTTGACGCGTCCAGCTGTTGAAGCAGGGGAAAATTTAGGCTTTTTGCCGGGGGATTTAAAAGAAAAAGTCGATCCGTATTTACGGCCGCTTTATGATGCGCTTCATGACGTGCTTGGTCATGAACATACCCAACGATTAATTGAGCGCGGTGCGATTGAAATTGCTCCGCTTGCATATATGCGCGGGCGAACGTTAGATGATGCGTTCGTCATTTTAGACGAAGCGCAAAATACGACGCCTTCGCAAATGAAAATGTTTTTAACACGTCTCGGTTTCGGCTCGAAAATGGTGATTACGGGAGATATTTCACAAGTCGATTTGCCAAAAGGAGTTCGTTCTGGGCTTGCGATTGCAAAAGACATTTTGACGAATGTAAGCGGAATTTCATTCGTCTTTTTGGAGCAAGCTGATGTTGTACGCCATCCACTCGTCGGCAAAATTATCGCTGCATACGAAGATGCTGGAATGTAAATGCGACCCATGTTGATGTGGGTCCTTTTTGTACTTTAACAGAAGAAAGAGGGGAATTTTATGTTAGTGATTGACTTTATGGATGAAACAAACGAGATGACAGAAGAACAAGTAGAACTGATTGAAAAACTATTGCAACATGCTGCAAAGGAAGAGAATGTGCCAGATGGCGCAGAGGTGAGCATTACGTTTGTTGACAATGAAAAAATTCGTGAAATCAACCGCGACTATCGCGGAAAAGATCAGCCGACAGATGTCATTTCGTTCGCCCTTGAAGAAATGGGCGAAGAAGAAATCGAAATTGTCGGTGTAGATGTTCCACCTGTGCTCGGGGATATTATTATTTCTGTGCCGAAAGCACGCGAGCAAGCGGAGCAATACGGTCATTCATTTATGCGTGAACTCGGTTTTTTAGCGGTACACGGTTTTTTACATTTGCTTGGCTATGATCATGAAACAGAGGAAGAAGAAAAAGAGATGTTTACGAAACAAGAGCTAATATTACAACAATTTGGCCTAACGAGATGATTGATGATGCGTTGGAAGCGGTTTGTCGCTAGCGTATTATATGCTCTAAATGGCATTCGTCTTGCCGTTTGTCATGAACGAAATATGCGCATTCATCTCGTGGCAACGGTTGCTGTTATCGTTGCTGCAGCGATGTTTCGTATCTCGAAAATGGAATGGCTCGTGTTGCTTTTGACGATCGGGGCAGTCATTAGCTTAGAAATCGTCAATAGCGCAATAGAGCGGACGGTTGATTTAGTGACGGACGAGCATCGACCGTTAGCAAAAGAAGCGAAAGATTTAGCTGCTGGCGCTGTACTCGTGTTTGCTTTTATATCCGTGATAATAGGAATTTCCATTTTCCTTCCTTATCTGTATGTATTTTTTAAAAATTCTTTACATTTTCATAAATAGTAGTGAAATTGGGTTCATATTTTGGTAAAATAAAAAGCAAGCATATTTTATGCGATGGAGGTTTTTATGATTCGAGAAGGATATAAATCAGGATTCGTAGCAATTATCGGAAGACCGAATGTAGGAAAATCTACATTTTTAAATCGCGTCATCGGTCAAAAAATTGCTATTATGAGCGACAAGCCACAAACGACGCGCAATAAAATTCAAGGTGTGTACACAACAGATGACGCGCAAATTATTTTCATTGATACGCCGGGCATTCATAAACCGAAACATAAGCTTGGCGATTTTATGGTCAAAGTGGCGCAAAGCGCGTTGCAAGAAGTTGATTTAATTTTATTTATGGTGAATGCTGTCGAGGGGCTCGGTCGCGGTGATGAATTTATTATCGAACGTTTAAAACAAGTGCAAACACCAGTATTTTTAGTCATCAATAAAATTGATCAAATACATCCCGACGATTTATTGCCGCTCATTGAGCAATATCGCTCACTCCATTCGTTTGCCGAAGTCATTCCTATTTCAGCGTTGCAAGGCAACAATGTAGAGACGTTGTTGCAGCAAATTAAAAACTACTTGCCTGAAGGACCGCAATATTATCCTGCGCATCAAGTGACGGATCATCCAGAGCGATTTATTATTGCTGAATTTATTCGCGAAAAAGCGCTCCATTTAACGCGCGAAGAAGTACCACATTCCATTGCGGTTGTCATAGACTCGATTGAACGTCGGGAAAATAGCGATACCGTATATGTTGCAGCGACCATTATCGTTGAGCGCGATTCTCAAAAAGGAATTATTATCGGCAAGCGCGGTCAAATGTTAAAGGAAATCGGTCAGCGAGCGCGAGTCGATATTGAAGCGCTGCTCGGTTCAAAAGTGTTTTTAGAACTATGGGTGAAAGTACAAAAAGACTGGCGAAATAAAATGGCACAGTTGCGAGACCTTGGCTATCGCGAAGATGAATATTAATACTGTAAAATTTTAAAAGACATCGTGACAGCGACAAACGGGCAAACTACAAGTGAGCTGCTCAATCACCGTCAACTAACGAGAGAAAGGTGTGGTTCGATGCTCGATTTTACCTGGAAGCTATTTAGTCAAACAGGGAATATTGACACGTATCTGTTATTTAAGGAGCTAGAACGCGAAGCGCAAGAGCAAGCGAGCGATTCAACGTATCATTTAACTGAGCGAGATTATCACGTCCTGTAACTTTGGAAGGTTATGTTATATGTTTGAAAAGTGTGAAGGAATTGTCATTCGAACGATTGACTATGGAGAGACAAATAAAATCGTTACAATATTTACACGCGAATGGGGAAAGGTCGCTGCGATGGCAAGAGGTGCGAAAAAGCCGAGCAGCCGCCTTTCTTCTGTTACGCAAATGTTTACATACGGTATTTATTTGATTCAAAAAAGTCGCGGTGTTGGAAGTTTACATCAAGGAGAATTGCTTTCAACGATGCGCCATATACGTGAGGACATTTTTTTAACAGCATACGCCTCGTATGTTGTTGAATTGACAGATAAAGCAACGGAGGAAAGAAGACCAAATCCGTATTTGTTTGAACTTCTTTTACAAACGCTCACGTATATGAACGAAGGACTTGACGCGGAAGTGTTGACGTACATATACGAAATGAAACTGCTTCCGGCATTCGGATTGTATCCGAAGTTAGACGGCTGTGCTGTTTGCGAAGAGAAAGAAGGCACGTTTGCTTTTTCGATTGCGCAAGGAGGATTTTTGTGTCACCGTTGTTTTGAGCACGATCCATACTGTATTCCGATGGCTCCGTCGGTTTTAAAATTACTTCGCCTTTTTTACTACGTAGATTTGTCTCGCATTGGTCAAATCGCTGTCAAGCAGGAAACGAAAAAACAATTACAAACGATTATTTCAGCTTATTACGATGAATATTCGGGTCTTTCGCTGAAGACGAAACGTTTTTTACAGCAGCTCCATACGTTAAAAGGTGAAAGCGGACAAATATAATATTGTCCGCTTCCCACTTTTGTTTGCAAAATGTAAAGATGAATTATAATATGGTCTTATAGTGTAGCCTATTGTAAGGTGGTGAGCGACAATCGAACTCAATAAACGTCAAGAACAAATTTTGCAAATCGTCAAAGATCACGGACCGATTACAGGAGAACATATTGCTGAGAAGCTCAACTTAACACGTGCGACGTTACGGCCGGATTTAGCGATTTTAACGATGGCGGGGTATTTAGAAGCGAGACCTCGTGTTGGTTATTTTTATACAGGAAAAACAGGAACGCAACTGCTTGCTGATAAAATTAGAAAAATTAAAGTGAGCGACTATCAGTCTATTCCGGTTGTTATTCACGAAAACATGAGCGTCTATGATGCGATTGTTACGATGTTTTTAGAAGATGTCGGCACGTTGTTTGTTGTGGATGAAGAGTCGTTGCTTGTCGGTGTGCTGTCCCGAAAAGATTTGCTGCGCGCCAGCATCGGAAAACAAGAATTGACGTCTATTCCTGTTAACATTATTATGACGCGAATGCCAAATATTACGTTTTGTGAAAAAGATGATTTACTCATTGATGTCGCCCAAAAGTTAATTGAAAAGCAAATTGATGCGATGCCAGTCGTCAAAAAGGTGGACAAAGGGTATGAAGTCATCGGGCGTATTACAAAAACGAATATGACAAAGGTACTTGTCGCGTTAGCAAAAGAAGACGTGCTTTAAAGGGGGAAAACCATGAGTCAAATCGTATACGTCGTATCCGATTCAGCAGGAGAGACGGCCGAACTCGTTGTAAAGGCAGCAGCGAGTCAGTTCCAAGGGGTGCTCGTTCAATTTCGGCGTGTTCCTTACGTAGAAGACGTTGAAACGTTATCAGAAGTTGTCGCGTTAGCAAAAATGAACCGAGGTATTATCGTTTTTACATTAGTTATACCGAAAATGCGCCAATTTTTATTAGCTGAAGCGGCACGTGAAGGAGTTCCTGTATACGACATTATCGGACCGCTCATTGAACAAATGGCAAAGTTGCTACAAATGCCACCACGTTGCGAACCAGGGCCTATTCGCGTGTTAGATGAAGATTATTTCCGTAAAATTGAAGCGATTG
This sequence comes from Anoxybacillus sp. TBDG-1, assembly GCF_054815885.1. Taxonomy (NCBI): domain Bacteria; kingdom Bacillati; phylum Bacillota; class Bacilli; order Caryophanales; family Anoxybacillaceae; genus Anoxybacillus; species Anoxybacillus sp. TBDG-1. The sequence goes on along the minus strand of NZ_JBTZSY010000012.1, from coordinate 6,740 downwards.
AATTTGCGGTAAAGTATGATGATGGACGTGACCCTCGTGGTATTTTGCGAGCCGATATCGTTTTAATCGGAGTATCGCGCACGTCGAAAACGCCGCTATCGCAATATTTAGCCCATAAGCGCTTTAAGGTTGCTAACATGCCGATTGTTCCAGAAGTTGATCCACCAGAAGAATTATTTCAAGTGCCGCCTGAAAAATGTTTTGGTCTAAAAATTAGTCCAGAGAAGTTAAATGAAATTCGTCGTGAGCGGTTAAAATCGCTCGGTTTAGATGACCGCGCCATTTACGCAAACATTGATCGAATTAAAGAAGAATTGCAATATTTTGATGGGATTGTGAAAAAAATTGGTTGTGAAGTCATTGATGTGACAAATAAAGCGGTTGAAGAAACAGCGAATGTCATTATGAATATTATGCGCAAAAGAGAAAAATAAACAGACGAAGCACAATCACAACAAGTGATATGTGCTTTTCCTTTTTCATAAAAACGTTTATGCATTTATATAGCCAACGGACGTTTTTTATATTATAATAAAAAATTGTGATAAAACAGGTTTAGACTGAACATAGGACGAATAAACTATTTATAGCTAATTGTCAAGTGACAATGCATCGGGATTTTCGACAATATTTTTTTGTCAAAAAGAAGGATTGTTTCGCGCAATGGAGAATAAAAACAATACGAAACAACTGGATCAAAGCCACACGTTTTGTCGAAATATGTTTGGAGCTGTTGAAATATGGGACAACGCATTCCTGAAGAAACGGTTGAGCACATTCGTCGCTCAGTCGACATTGTAGACATCATTGAGCAGTATGTCTCACTCAAAAAACAAGGACGCAACTATTTTGGTTTATGTCCTTTCCACGGAGAGAAAACGCCTTCTTTTTCTGTTTCACCAGAAAAGCAAATTTACCACTGTTTCGGCTGTGGAGCAGGCGGAAATGTGTTTTCATTTTTGATGGACATCGAAGGAATCACATTCATAGAAGCGGTGAAGCGATTGGCACCGCGAGCAAACGTAGATTTGTCGCACGTTGTCGATGATCATCCGACAGCTGAGCGGACAGAAACAGCAACGATGATCGCTGCGCATGAGCTGCTAAAAAAGTTTTATCATCATTTGCTTATGCATACAAATGAAGGAGAGGAAGCATTAAGCTACTTACTTCATCGGGGATTTACGCGCGAAATCATCGAACAGTTTGAAATTGGCTACGCTTTGCCATCTTGGAATGCGGCTGTTACATTTTTAACAAACAAAGGTTTTTCGCTTTCTCTGATGGAACAAGCAGGATTAATCGTAAAAAAGTCAGGAGAGGACTCATATTTTGATCGTTTTCGTCATCGCGTTATGTTCCCGATCCATAACCATCACGGAGAAACGGTTGCGTTCTCGGGGAGAGCGCTCGGAAACGAAGATCCGAAGTACTTGAACAGTCCTGAAACACCTATTTTCAACAAACGAAACATTTTATATCACTTTCATGAGGCGCGCGTGCCGATGCGCCAAAAACAGCAAGTAGTGTTGTTTGAAGGTTTTGCGGATGTAATTGCTGCTGTGCAAGCTGGCATTTCCCATGCGGTAGCAACGATGGGAACAGCTTTATCAGAAGAACAGGCGCGCATGCTACGGCGAAACGCTTCATCTGTTATCGTTTGTTACGATGGCGATCGAGCCGGAATAGATGCTGCGCTCAGAGCTTCGGAGACGCTTACGGAGGCTGGTTGTTATGTCAAAGTGGCGATGATACCAGATGGGCTCGATCCTGATGAATATGTGCGAAAATATGGTGCCGACCGCTTTCGCCATCATGTGCTTGATGCAAGCTTATCGCTTACTGCATTTAAGCTAGAATATTTGAAGCGTGGGCGTCATTTACAAAATGAAAGCGAGCGACTTCGTTACATTGAAGATGCAGTCAAAGAAATTAGTCGCTTATCTAATGCTATTGAAGCTGACTATTATTTGCGACAACTAGCGGATGAGTTTTCGATTTCTATGGATGCGTTACGCGAGCAAATGATAGTATACGGAAAAAAGCAACAAACTGACCGAAAGCAAGAACGCCGCGAGACAGTAATTTTACCTGCGAAGGCGAAATTGTTACCTGCTTTTCAAAAAGCAGAACGGATATTAATTGCTCATATGTTGCGCGATAAAACGATCGCATTAACTGTGCAAGAGGCGATCGAAGGCGCATTTAACATCGAAGAACATCGCGCTATTGTCGCTTATTTATATGCGTTTTACGAAGAAGGACACGAACCCGATGTAAGCTCGTTACTTGAACGCATTCATGATCCGCAATTAAAACGCATTGTTACAGAGTTGTCCATGATGTCGATCAACGAAGATATTTCATCAGCGGAGTTACAAGATTACATTCAATGCGTGCTCAATTATCCGAAAGAACAGTTGCTTAAGCAAAAAGAAACGCAGTTGCGCGAAGCTGAACGCCAAAAAGATTATGAACGCGCCAAACGCATTGCTAGCGAAATCATCGCGATGCGAAAGTCTTTGCATTTTGGAAGGAGGGGAATAAATGGCTGAAAAGTCAACACATTCCGATTTAACGTTAGAACAAGTGAAAGAACAATTAGTTGAACTAGGTAAAAAACGTAGTGTTCTTACCTATGAAGAAATCGCTGAACGATTATCCCCGTTTGATCTTGATTCTGATCAAATGGACGAATATTATGAATATTTAAATGAGCAAGGTATCGAAGTCGTCGGTGAGTCCGATTTAGATGATGAGAATTTAGATGATCCGGACTTCGACGATTTAAAAGACGAAGAGTTCGATTTAAACGATTTAAGCGTTCCGCCAGGTGTGAAAATTAACGACCCTGTTCGTATGTATCTAAAAGAAATTGGTCGTGTTCCATTATTGTCAGCAGAGGAAGAAATTGAGTTAGCGAAACGGATCGAACAAGGTGACGAAGAAGCAAAGCGCCGTCTTGCTGAAGCGAACCTCCGCCTCGTTGTGAGCATCGCCAAACGTTACGTTGGTCGCGGCATGCTTTTTCTTGACTTGATTCAAGAAGGAAATATGGGCTTAATTAAAGCAGTCGAAAAGTTCGATTACCGCAAAGGATATAAATTCAGCACATATGCAACATGGTGGATTCGCCAAGCGATTACGCGTGCGATTGCGGATCAAGCACGTACGATTCGCATTCCTGTTCACATGGTTGAAACGATTAACAAACTCATTCGCGTTCAACGGCAACTTTTACAAGACCTCGGTCGCGAGCCATCTCCGGAAGAAATTGCGGAAGAGATGGATTTAACGCCAGAAAAGGTGCGTGAAATTTTAAAAATTGCCCAAGAGCCTGTATCGCTTGAAACGCCGATTGGTGAAGAAGACGACTCCCATTTAGGCGATTTCATTGAAGACCAAGATGCGACATCTCCAGCCGAACATGCAGCGTATGAACTGCTGAAAGAGCAGCTTGAAGACGTGTTAGATACGCTAACAGATCGTGAAGAAAATGTTCTTCGTCTTCGCTTCGGTCTTGACGACGGTCGTACACGAACGCTTGAAGAAGTCGGAAAAGTGTTCGGTGTAACGCGCGAGCGCATTCGCCAAATTGAAGCAAAAGCGTTGCGGAAACTGCGTCACCCAAGCCGTAGCAAGCGTTTAAAAGACTTTTTAGAATAACCGTTTACAAGAAATAGTTTACTTCTTACAATGGAAGTAAGCTATTTCTTTATTTAGGAAGGAATGCGTATTCAATGGAACAAAAACGAAAAGAAATTATTATTAACGAAATTAAATATTGGAAACGAACGCGATTGTTGCCGGAACAATATTGCGATTTTTTGCTTGCGTTGTATACCGAAGGGAATCATAACGATGATGTTGCTCAACCGACGAAGCAAGTTCCGACATGGGCCGTTCGATTTACGATGATCATGATCGGCATCTTTTTACCTTTTGCCCTTCTTGTCATTTATTTTACTGAATTGTCGTTCGTTTTGCAAACGCTCATTTTGTCACTTTTTGTCATAGTTTGTTTGATGACCGTCCGTTTTTTTGCACAACATAAAATGCTTACCCATATTTCCCTTATCGTTGGCGCATTGTCTCTTCTTTTACTTTCGATCCGCGCATGCGATGTTTATTTTTCGGGAAGTACGAGCGCATTAGCAATTACAGTAATATGTAATTGCTTTGTTTGGCTATTGATCGGTTGGCGTTTTTCACTCATGTATTTTGTCATTTCGGGGGTTGTCGGCATCATCCTTCTTTTTTCTTCGTTTTTCATTTAAAAAAATTTACATACAGGGCTTTTCCTTTATGGGAATTTAAAGTACAATAAAATTGTTTGTAACGTTTTCATTTTGAAAAACATGCTTTATTACATAAGGGAGGGTAAAGTATGAATCGTAATCCGTTAATCCCATTTGCACTCATTATGGTGATGGGAATTGGCCTCATTTTCTTTCTGTCTGTAAAAGGCCTCGGGGATATGAAAGAAGTTGCGAAAGAGAAAGAAGGCGGCGCGAAGACAGAAGAAACAGCTGCTGCGGGTCCAGAAGACATTTACAAAAAAAGCTGTGTAGCATGTCACGGTGCGAACTATGAAGGTGGCGTTGGTCCAGCGTTAAAAGGTTTAGGTGACCGTCTATCTGTTGATCAAATTAAAGAGGTATTAGTAAACGGTCGCGGAAGCATGCCAGGTGGATTAGTCCCTGCCGATCAAGCAGAAGAGATGGCAAAATGGCTTGCTGAATTGAAATAAACGAAGGAGAAAAGTCCCTTTACCTTAGTGAAGGGATTTTTCGTTTTTTGAAAAACATGATAAACTGAAGAAAAAAGTGTGGTGACCATCATTGGACGAATTACAGCTATCTAAACGGTTGCAAACGGTTGTTTCATTTATTCCAAAAGGAAGCGTACTAGCAGATATCGGTTCAGACCATGCATATTTGCCATGCTATGCATATTTGCACGGATACATAACAAAAGCGGTTGCGGGGGAGGTCGCGGATGGGCCGTTTCGCTCAGCAAAGCAACAAGTGGAAAAATGTGGACTTTCCCACGTTATTTCCGTTCGTAAAGGAGACGGCCTACAAGTTGTAGCGCCAAATGAAGTTGATTGTGTCACAATTGCCGGGATGGGGGGCACGCTCATCTCGAACATTTTAGAAGCAGGAAAAGAAAAGTTAACAGCTGCGAAGCGTCTTATTTTGCAGCCCAATGTCGGTGCGCATATTGTGCGAAAATGGTTGTTAGAAAATGGGTGGGAGCTAATAGATGAACGCATTTTAGAAGAAGATGGGCAAATTTATGAAGTGCTCGTTGCGGAGCGCGGCAATCCTTATCTACCATATACGCAGCTCCATGTCGAATTGTTGCTCGGTCCGTTTTTATTAAAAGAGCGAAATGAAGTGTTTGAAAAAAAATGGACGCTAGAAATGAAACATTGGCGGGATGTTATCGAGCAACTGAAACATGCAAAAACAGAAGAAGCAATGAAAAAGAAACAACAATTTGTTGAAACATTGCAGATGGTGGAGGAGGTTTTAAACAGATGAAAACCCCAAATGGATATGAAATGATTCAACTGTTCGAACAGTTTGCTCCAAAACATTTAGCAATGGAAGGCGATAAAATCGGTTTGCAAATTGGTACGTTAAACAAGCCAATTCGCCGCATCATGATTACGTTAGACGTATTAGAGCATGTCGTTGATGAAGCGATTGAACATAAAATTGATTTAATTATTGCGCATCATCCACCGATTTTTCGTCCGCTCAAACATATTGTTACTGATCAGCCGTATGGTCGTATGATTGAAAAGTGTATTAAACATAATATAGCCATTTATGCTGCCCATACGAATCTAGATATAGCTAAGGGCGGGGTGAACGACTGGCTCGCTGAAGCGTTGCAATTGCAAAACGTTAACGTTCTCGTACCAACGTACGAAGAGCAACTGAAAAAAATTGTTGTATATGTGCCACGCACACATGCGGATGTCGTGAGAAAAGCGATGGGTGATGTAGGGGCTGGACATATCGGAAATTATAGCCATTGTACGTTCAATACCGAAGGCATAGGTACGTTTTTACCGAGAGAAGGAGCAAGTCCGTTTATCGGTCAACAAGGAAAGTTAGAAACAGTAGAAGAAGTACGCATCGAAACGATCGTTCCTGCACGCTTGCAACGAAAGGTCATTCAAGCGATGTTACAAGCTCATCCGTATGAAGAAGTGGCATATGATGTATATCCTCTCGACAACAAAGGAACGACATATGGGCTGGGACGAATCGGGACGTTAAGCGAAGAGATGACGTTGCAACAATTTGCCCAACATGTAAAAACATCATTGCGTGTACCGTCTGTTCGTGTCGTTGGCGAGCTGACGAACCGCGTTCATAAAGTAGCGGTCATCGGCGGTGACGGAAATAAATATGTTCACGAAGCAAAAATGAGCGGTGCTGACGTGTACGTAACAGGTGACTTATATTATCATGTCGCACATGATGCGTTAATGCTCGGTTTAAATGTCGTTGACCCAGGGCATCATGTCGAAAAGGTGATGAAAGAAGGAGTTGCGAACGTATTAAAAACGATATGTGCACAACAAAAATTCGATGTCGATATATACGTGTCGCAAACGAATACAGAACCGTTTACGTTCATATAAAAAAGAGGCTTATTCGCCTCTTTTTTCAGACTGTTGAAAAACGATTTTGTCAAGGACAAAATCGTTTTTCTTTTGTTAA
>NZ_JBTZSY010000101.1:0-1167 GCF_054815885.1 Anoxybacillus sp. TBDG-1 | reverse complement strand
AACCTGATATGTTTTAATCACTTCCGGTCAGCTCCTTCATCATTTTCTTGGCTTTGTCTTGTAATTTTTTATAAATTGTATATAGATTTTTATGAATTTTAAAAAAATATTTTAACAGTTACTAACCTCTCTTTTTTTCATTATATCGCGAGCAAAAACAATAATGAATAAAAATGTACGATATGTATGTATATGTGGTAGAATAAACAAAATGTCTTTAACGAAAGGAATGAAATCTTTGGCTTTTACACATACGTTTACGAAAGAAGAAGAAATCGTTCATGCGATTACGCATGGGATTGGGGCGATATTTAGCATTGTAGCGCTCGTTGTGCTTACCGTTTTTGCGTCACTGCACGGAAATGCATGGCACGTCGTGAGCGTCACGCTGTTCGGAAGCACGATGCTTCTCTTATATTTGTCATCAACGATCGTACACGCCTTACCAGAAGGACGTTGGAAGCGACTATTTGAAATTTTCGACCATTCGGCGATTTACTTTTTTATTGCGGGCACGTATACGCCGTTTTTATTTTTAGCAGTGAAAGGTGCGATCGGTTGGACGTTATTTGGCATCGTCTGGGGGCTGGCATTTATCGGGACGGTATTTAAATACTTTTTCGTCAATCGCTTTTTATATACATCGACGATTATTTATGTTGTAATGGGCTGGTTAATTGTGTTTGCTTGGGAACCGCTCGTTTCCGCTCTTTCGTTGGAAGGTGTCGTCTATTTAGTCGTAGGTGGGATTTTATATACGATCGGCGCAATTTTTTACGTATGGCGCGGGTTTAAATTTCACCATGCCGTCTGGCACTTGTTTGTGTTAGGGGGATCTGTTGCTCATTTTTTAGCGGTGTTTGTTTTGCTCAATTAAAGAATGATCACCTATCCTTGTTATATAGATGTACTTTGTAGCTTTAATCTGAGCAATCATGATTTTTTCGATTGTCGGGCAATCGAACAACACCGCTCCCCAGACAAATGGATTTGTCAGGGGAGCATTTACCGTTAACGAATACCTTAAAACATTTTAGAGGATACCAAACCATTTTTACAAATTTACATGAATATCCAATCAACCTACTCTTTACTTCAATATACATAGTATTACCCGTGGTGCTAGTTGAGCGCTAGCGCTCAACTAGTCCGAGTGTGACAAGCGAA